>NZ_JBDODP010000036.1:0-8452 GCF_044582135.1 Guyparkeria halopsychrophila
CAGGTGGTCGATCCTGACCGGCTCGCCCATGTCCAGCACGAACACGTCGCCGCCCTCGGCCATACTGCCGGCCTGGATGACGAGTTGCACGGCCTCGGGGATGGTCATGAAGTAGCGCGTGATATCCGGGTGGGTAACCGTCACCGGCCCACCATCGGCGATCTGCCGGCGGAACAACGGCACCACCGACCCGCTCGAGCCCAGCACATTGCCGAAGCGCACCATGCTGAACGTCGTGGCGGTGTACTCGGGCTGCAAGGCCTGCAACGCCATCTCCGCCAAACGTTTGCTCGCGCCCATTACATTTGTCGGCCGCACGGCCTTGTCCGTCGAGATCAGCACGAAATGTGACACATGGGCCTGCGCCGCCACCCGGGCTGCGATCAACGTGCCCAACGCGTTGTTGGAAAGCCCCTCGATGGGATTGTGCTCGACCAGCGGTACGTGCTTGTAGGCCGCCGCGTGGTAGACCGTGTCGATGGCAAAGCGGGCAAAAAGGCGTTGCAGACGACGTTCATCCAGCACGCTCCCCAGCGCGGCAATCAACTCGACCTCGCCGCTGGCCACTGACGGCAGCGCGCGCAACTCGTGATCGATCTGGTAGAGCCCGAATTCGGACACATCGAACAGAACCAGACGGGCCGCGCCCTGATCCACCACCTGCCGGCACAACTCCGAGCCAATCGAACCACCCGCACCGGTCACCAGAACGGTCTTGCCGGTGATGCACTTGCCCAACAACTCCGGGCGAGGCGGCACCGGTTCGCGGCCGAGCAGGTCCTCGATGTCGACCTCCTGGACCTGGTCCAACTGCGCCTTGCCGGAAAGAATCTCCTCGATGCCCGGCACGGTGCGCACATGGAACGGCAACGGCTCGAGAAAGTTCAGGATCTCCCGACGGGTCGCGGGGCTGGCCGAGGGCACCGACAGCAGGATCGAAGCCACCCCCAGCCGTTGCAGAAACACGTTCAGATCTGTCTTGCTCGGATGGATGACGCGCAGGCCATCGATTTCCCGGCCATCGAGCGACTCGTCGTCATCGATGAAAACGACCGGTTCGTAGTCCGGCCCCTGGCGCAACATGCCGATCACCTGCCGACCACTGGCCCCGGCACCATAGATTGCCACGCGCTCCTTGCCCTTGCCGCCGACCGTCGCCCCGAGTAACCGTCGCGCCAGGAACCGCGACCCACCCACCATGAAGAACAGCACCAGCCCGTAGATGACGAACGTCGACCGGGGCAACTGCGCCTGCGGGTGCAACAGCATGATCGCCAGCAGGACCATGGTGGACGCCGCGACCCCCATCGCGATCTGCTCCAGCGCCTTCCAGCCCAGAAAACGCATCACCGCCCGGTAGAGACCCAGCCTGACGAACATCGGAACGGTGAACACCACCAGCCCCGCGAACGCCAGCGCGGCACGATCAAACCCCGTGAACCAGTCGCCATAACGCAACGACAACGCCGCCCAGAGGGCCAACGGGATCAGCACCAGATCCAGCGCCAGCATCAGCCCACGTTTGTAGACCGACGGCAGCTCGCGAAGAAAATATTTGATACGGGCAATCAAGGGCACTGAATATCTACCATGCAAATCGGAAAGCGCACCCCGCTCTTAAGCGGTGTGCGCACGGAAACCGGAATTCTGTCACACCAAGCCCACATCAGTCCGAAAGTGGCCAATCAAAGAAGTAGTCATCCCCGCGAAAGCGGGGATCCAGGAATCGAAGCCACCTGAAACCTCGACTGAATTCCCGCCTGCGACGGAATGACGACTTAGTACGGGAACCTCCCAACGGACGACACCCAAAAAATCAGCGATCGGCCGCTCGCACCATGACCTCATTCAGCACCTGGCACGTCTTGTCGATTTCCGCATCCGTCAGCGTCGGATGGCACAGGAACATCAAGCTGGTCTCGCCCAGCTCGCGGGCAACCGGCAAGGGCTTCTCCGGCCGCCAACCGGTCCCGTCGAAGGCCTTCTCCCGATAAACCTCGGAACATGATCCGCTCATGCAGGGCACGCCTTCTGCCTGAATGGTCTGCATGATCCGGTCGCGATCCCAGCCTGGCTTCAAGGCATCCGGCTCGACGAACACGTAGCACTTGTAGGCCGCATGCCCGATCTCTTCTGGAATGTCCGGCACCCGCAAACCAGGGCACTGTCTCGCGGCTCCCCAAATCCGCCCGGCATTCGCCTGCCGGGCCGTCGTCCATTCCGGCATTCGAGTAAGCTGGATGCGGCCAATGGCCGACTGCATCTCCGTCAGACGTCCGTTGGTGCCGAAGGACTCGTGCAGCCAACGGAAGCCCGGCGGATGCTCGCGCTCGTAGACCGCCTCCCAGCTCTTGCCGTGGTCCTTGTCGGCCCACATGCGCTTCCACAGCCCGCGGTCATTCGTGGTCACCATGCCGCCTTCCCCGCCGGTGCTCATGATCTTGTCTTGGCAGAAAGACCAAGCGCCAACGTGGCCGATCGAGCCGACGCTGCGCCCTTTGTAAGTCGCCCCATGGGCCTGGGCGCAATCCTCGATTACGTACAGGTCATGTTGCCCGGCCAACGCCATCAACCCGTCCATCTCGCAGGGCCAGCCGGCCAGATGAACCGCCATGATCGCCCGCGTGCGCGGTGTAATCTTCTGGGCTACCGTCTGAGGTGTGATGTTCTGGGAATCGCGATCCACGTCGGCGAACACGGGCACCGCGCCGACCGTGACGATGCTTGAGACCGAGGCGAGAAATGTCCGCGAGGTAACGATTACCTCGTCGCCCTCACCGATCCCCAGCCCCTTAAGCGCCAGATCCAGCGCCACCGTCCCATTGGCTAAGGCAATCGCATGATCGGTCTCGGCAAAGGCGGCGAACTCTCGCTCGAACTCGCGACCTTCCTGTCCGGTCCAGTAGTTCACCTTGTTGGAAAGCAGCACACGCTGTACCGCCTCGGCTTCTTCTTGGGTGAAGGAAGGCCAAGGCGAAAAAGGTCCGTTCAGCATGAAAATACCCAAAGTAATCGTTAAATTAACCTACGAACTTATCGAGACTAACGCCAATAAACCACATTGAAGGCTTCAGCCGCACCCACGCCCACTTCAGATCCAAACACTCGAGCTCGGTCTCTAACCGCATCAAAACTCCTAGGGTGCGGGTACTCTCTGATCTCATCTTCATAGACGCCTAAAGCCGCCAACTTGCATTCCAGCCAATCGGTAATTTCGAGAAACGCATTAGGACAAAATCGCTCGGCATGGCTCGTCATGCCCCACTCTGTTGACGAATTAATATGGTAGGTAAATAATCCACGCACGCGGGACGTAGGTGTGGGCCGTACCGCAACCAAGGTGGAGCGAAACACTACCTGATGATCCTGATTAACATCGAAAGGGTGATGTACAAAAACAAAATCATACGCCCCCTCAGATATCACTAATTGAAGGCGGGAATTCAACTCGACATGAGGCACTTCATCTAACCTCATATCAGGATAATCCCAATGAAATACCCGACCAACTCCCAGTTGCTCCGTCGCTCTCACAAGATGATTGTGACGGCGATTGCTTGCCTCTTTGTCATCATCGTGCTGAGCTGCGCTCCCCTCGGATACAATCAGGACATGGCTTTCGCCACCGGCATTAGAATTCGCTGCTAATAGCCCACCACACCCTAAGACTTCATCATCCGGATGAGCACCAATTACAAGGATCCGCTTCCCCAAAACCTCCCTCATTCCTCTGACACCCCTCCGGTCCTCAACAAGTTTTCTAAACGGGAAACCCTCTGCCTTAGCTCATGGATTTCGTCATTAACCCGATAATTCAAGACATCGCCCAACTTGAAGTGAGAAAGCGACACTTTAACCCCTTCAACCTCGAATTCTCTTAACAGCAGACAGTCATCGTCAGCCCGAACGACCAGGCTTTCGCTTTGCTTCGCCAATATCTGCCCCGAGATACCGACTCGCTCCGGCCCATCATATAGTTCACTTTTCCAGACAATGACCTTAATGTTCTTATAGTAAAAATAGGCGCCGGGGTAGGGACAGGAAGCCGCCCGTACTAAAGTATCCACATCGTCCGCTGAACGAGTAAAATCCAGAAATCCATCTTGAGGAGATCTTTTTCCGCGATAAGTCGCAGGGTGAACTGCTTGCGACAACTCCCTCACGTTTCTAAACGCAATTTGTTGATAGACTTCGAGAAAAGCAGCACCCAACGCGTCTGCAGCTAAGCAATAGACTTCCATTGCGGTTGGTCGATCAGGAAGATCAAACCATTTTTGCCGTAAAATCGGGCCATCATCAATCTTGGACGACATCTTGAAAAGGGTGACCGCACTACTACGCTCTTTATCTAAAATTGTCCATGGGATTGGGGCTCTTCCGCGCCGTTCGGGCAATGGCGTGGGGTGGCTACCCACTACAAATCCTGAGACGGACGACAGTGCTTCGGCCTTGAGAATCTGACTCCATCCAAGGATGAACAAGTAGTCCGCCTCAAGGTGACGCAGTTCCTTTATTGTCTCGCCAGAGTTTATGTCTAGCGTATCTAAAACAGCAATCCCCGCCTGTTTCGCCATCCTGTGGAGATCGCGATAATCAGAGACCCCTTCACCGCTTCCCCGGGGCAAAGTCACGAGACCAATTACGTTAGCGTTGTTAGCTATAAGATTTTTAAGAGCAATCTCACTCTCTAAATTCGAACCAACACAGACGACTTTCGGCATCACCATCACTTCCACTCATCATCGTGCGGAGGATGCGTTTCGGCACGCCCACTCACTACCAACAATGCTGTTTTAAACAATATGACCAAATCAAGCCACATTGACTGTTTTTCTATATAGCGTAAGTCAAATCTAATTCTCTCATCCCAAGGAATTGAGGTGTTCCCCGAAATCTGAGCCAAGCCAGTTATACCTGGGCGAACTTTTAAGCGACGTTTTTGCTCATTAGTCATCTTTTCCACGTCATCACGCACTGTAGGCCTTGGGCCGACGAGGGACATTGAACCACCAATAACATTCAGGATTTGAGGCATCTCATCAATCTTAAATTTTCTTAAAAAATTCCCACCTTTGAAAATGCGAGGATCTTTTTTTAAAGTAGTCGCGGCAGAAGTGCTTTGCTTTAGGTACATTGTCCTGAACTTCAGGATATAAAATTCATTCCCGTTCAGTCCGACGCGGCGCTGTCGGAAAAAGATTGGCCCCGGATCGGCCAGCAGGATGATCACAACTGCGACCAGCCAAACAGGCAGCGTAATTATGCAAATCCCCACACCTACAACAACGTCAATAAGACGCTTCATAATATTAATTCCTATAATACAACAAAGAGGGCTCACATATAACCGAAACGTTGAAGAGTGTTACCCACCAAACTCTCCAAGATCTCCACCTCTTGACTTCCAAGTGCTTTCCGCCCTTTGCCCAAACTATGTGACGATACACCTTTGACTATTTGGGTAGTTTTTTCCGGACGCACCTCTTGGCCCATAAACTCAAGAATGCGGGTAAGCTCCTGTACGGGCTGTCGAACGAAGTCTTCGTAACGCACGCGGACTACCTTGTCCGCCGGCATTACCGAAAACGCCTCTTCTGCTTTTTCCAAACACCGCTGCCACTGCAACGCGCATACCTCGGGTAAAGAATGCCCAGCGAGTGCTTCTTCCAACCCCTCGAATTGTGGCCCCCAGAAGGCCAGCCGCTCCTCTCGGGAGATCACGCGATAGACCCGGTTCCAAAGATAGCGGGATGCATAGAAGGGCAGGTCCGACAGCGGCACGAAGCGCGCCTTGCGAGTAACATAGGGGATATCCAGTTCGGCCTTCCAACGCTTGACCGCCGAGCCCACCACGTCCAGACCGTCACGATAGATGAAAATATATTTCGCCTCCGGGACCACCGCATCTACGAACGGCACCCGCAACGAATTGGCGCAGGTCTTCTCCACCACCATATGGGCGTCGTATCGGCGAGACACCCAGTCGAATTGCTTGCGGATGTAAGCTGTCACCCGAGGGGTGGCCAGATCGGCCGAAAACTCGTCCGTCGGTTCACGCACGTTCCCGTGGCGCCAGATATAGTTGATCTCGTCGCAGGGCCACGTCGCTACACCTTCGAGATCAGCCAACACGTCGCGGAGCATGTTGGTGCCGGAGCGCGGCGCGCCAATAATGATTATTTTCGTAGGTTTCAATCCAGATCCTCTTCCCTTGGCCTTACAAGCAACTCTCCCCATTTTTCCAGGACTAGATCTTCCGAAAAGGCTTGTTCGAATTTTCGGGCCGCCGCCGATCGCATTTCGGGCAACACGTCACGATTGTCTGCCAGACCGGCCAACTGGTTCGCGAGCGCTTCGGCATCACCTGGTTGCACACACAAACCGTATTTCTCATTGGGAACATTCTTGGCAAGCTCACTCTCCGCCTCAACCATCACAAGCAGCGGGCAACCTTGTTCCAGATACGTCATGGTCTTGCTGGGATAGGCATAGCGATACATTCCAGGCGTCAAGCTGACAAACCCCATATCGACCCTCTGCATGGCAACTTTTGCAACCTCGACGGGCTGATGACCGAGGAAGCGCACTCGTACTTCCAATGCGTTCGCCTTCTCCTCAAGAGCGGCCTTGGCCACTCCCTCACCCATCAGCACGAACTCAATATCCCCGCGCCCCTTGAGTCGCTCCATTGCCTCGATCACCGTATCAAGGCCCTGAAACCGCCCAATGTTCCCGGCGAACAGGACGGTGAGCCGCTCGGGGTTCCATTCAAAAGGTAACTCTGCTGGCGTTTCCCTCTCAGAAGGCAAACTGAAATTGTTCAGAACAGAAATTTCCAGACCTGCGCCGCCCGGCCGCTCCCGGAACGTCTTCTCCATGTCCCCCGACAGCACAACAACCGGCTCGGCACGACGGCAACTCCAGTTATCCAGCGCACGCAAGACGCTGAATACGGCTGGATTGCGAAATTCACCGGAAACACGCCCGACCTCCGGGTGAATATCCATGCAGTGATAGATAAAGCGTGCGCCGGTCAACCTTGCAGCCAACGCAGCAGCAGCCCCCCCCAAGACAGGAGGCGCAGTCGAAATCATGATCACGTCATAACGGCGTGTGACAGCCTTCCACAACAGGACACTGCCCAAGCGCAAGGCATTGAAGATTCTAATTAGCGGTCGCCCTGTCTCATTGGGCAACGAAAGACGTTCCACAGCGACGCCATTGAGCACCTCATGTCTCGCGCATCGCTCACGCTCCGCACCGGCCTTGTAAGAAGGCTGAGACGAGAGGACCTCCACCTCGTGTCCCTCATTCCGCCAATGCTCGACGATCCGCCGCAGCATGGCAGCATAAGGCGGGGTGTCAGGCCAATAATATCGGTGAACGGCCAGCACCCGTAGCCGCTTCTGTTCCTGGCCGGGTTCAGCCCCATTCATATCGACTGAACTCGTCCATGTTTCGCCATCGATTGGCTAATTTCGCGGTACCAGTAATCAGCCGCACCACACGTTCCGAGGTATTGCGCACCCGATACTCCTCTGGAACCTCACGCTCAGCACCAGAAAATACCTCGCGCGAGGCGGTAGCAATTCGGACCCCATCCAGCAGCACTTCCTTGTCCAATCCGGTAAGTGCGATCGCGCCGGTATCCAGAGCTTCCGGCCGCTCAATCGAACGGCGCATCGTCACTGCCGGGAACTTCAGGATGGAGGCTTCCTCGCTAATCGTGCCGCTATCCGAGATGGCGCAGTAGGCATGCATCTGCAGATGGTTGTAATCTAGAAAGCCAAACGGCTTGAGGAAGCGGATCGCTTCGCTGTCCTCGGCCAGTCCCAACTTTTCAAGGCGGTTACGGGTACGGGGGTGGGTCGAGACCACCACCGGGTATCCATAACGCTCATGCAGGCCATGTAGCGCCTCGATCACCTCTCGCAAGTTTTCGCGGCTGTCGACGTTCTCTTCGCGATGGACGCTGACAATGAAATATTTCCCCGCCTCGAGCCCCAGGGTATCGAGCACCGAAGAATGCAGGATCTGCGGGAGCATATGCTCCAGGACTTCACGCATAGGCGAGCCGGTCAGGTAGATAAAACGCTGAGACAATCCCTCGCTGATCAGGTGACGGCGGGCATGCTCGGTGTACACAAGATTGAAGTCAGCCAGGTGGTCAACCATCTTACGGTTGATCTCTTCCGGCACGTTTGCATCAAAACAGCGATTCCCGGCCTCCATGTGATAGGTCGGAATCTTCATCCGCTTGGCCATCAACGTCGCGATGGCACTGTTCGTATCCCCAAGTACCAGGACGGCATCGGGCCGCTCTTCCAGCAACACCTCTTCGGTCTTGATCAGTATTTCACCGAGGCTCCGCCCAAGTGACGACGTGTCCACGTTGAGAAAGTGGTCTGGGCGACGCACACCCAGTTCCTCGAAGAACACGTCGTTCAACTCA
>NZ_JBDODP010000037.1:0-7972 GCF_044582135.1 Guyparkeria halopsychrophila
AGTACAGGGCATAGGCGAAATTCAGCGGCGCCTGACGGTTACGCAGCAGCGAGCTGTCCACGAACCCGGCCGATTTGATGATCATCAGGAAACGTTTGAAATTCGTCTCCTTCATAAACTCCATCACGCCGGTGCGTAACGTGGCGAACGACGATTCGGCGATCGAGGCCTCATAGCTACGCGTTTCGAAATTGCGACCCGAGAGCAGCCCCACCAGGTCAGCCAGCTTGCCCCGCGCAAATTGCGAGGCGAATGCCACCCGCAGCATGTCGCTATAGCTGGGGTCATATAGATCATCGTTCTCATTGCGCAACCAACGCATCGCCTGGAAGTATTCGGTCCGGGCAAACGCCTCATCATTGCCCTCCACATGAGCAAAGAACTCAGGCGCCACCGCCAGGTGGCAGAAGTAGTCGATGGCCTTGCGCAACTCATTGCCGCCGTATTCCGTATTGGCAGCAATCTTCGACATGACAAAGTCCGCCTGGCTGAGCGTCACACCCTCCCGGTTGATACGGATAAAAATCTCCGTGACCGTTTCAATATCCAGGTCGGCCGCCAGTTCGATCATACCGATCTGCTTTTTCGTGATACCGGTCAGCTGACTGAACACCCGCTCCAGCAGGTCTTCATCCATGTCGGGATTCGCTGCGGTATATTCGCGGATCAGCTTGAGCAGGCTGATCTCGCCCTGCATGACCGGCACGATGTCCGGAATCCAGGCCTTGTTCTTTTCGATCGCCGGGTTGGTGACCTCGAAGCGCTCTTCCTGAGGGTTGAAGGCGATTCGAATACGAACAGAGCGGTATTCCTTGTTGACCACCGTCTGCCCCACCAGTGCGGCGCTCAAGGCCGTGATGCGCTGCTGTCCGTCAATGAGCACCTTCTTGCCCTCGGCAACCGAGCCGTCCTTGAGACGAACATTCGGGTTCTTCCAGACGATGATGTATCCGACGGGATAGCCCTTGTAGAGGCTATCGAGCAGATCGCGCACCTGGGTCGCATCCCAGACAAACGGGCGCTGGATCTCGGGAATCGCAATCTCTCCGGACTTGACCCATGCCATCAGGGTCTCGATCAAATGCTGATTGACCGAATATTTCTGAGAGCTCACAACCGACCTCCTTGTCTATAGACCCGCAGTTGGATCAAGTTAATGAATCATGCTGCGTATGCAGCGCTGCCCCGAGGCACCTCACGCAGAAGCCTTGCGCCGCCCACGCCGGGTCCTCAGGGCATTGGCACGTTCTTCACGGATCCGCGCCAGCAGGGCCTCGGCGGAGTTCTCGCCCGTGATCAGCTCGGGATGCTGTTCGCGCCATTCGGCGGTCAGTTCGCCGCGGAAGGCCTTGGCGAGGATGGATTGGGTTAGCTGATTGACACGGGTCTGGGCGGCCCGGACCCCGTTTTCGATCTGATCGACAAAGTCGAAGAATTGGTCCACGCGGCGGACAATTTCGGCTTGCTCTTCCAATGGGGGTAAGCCGATCGGCAGAGCTTTTAGCGCAGCCTGGGTCAACTTGGCTCTACCAGTTGTTCCGGTTAGCCAGGGCCGGACATCATAGTGCATTAGCGAATAGCAGAGAAAATCGTTCGACTCCTTAGTTTCGGCCCTCAGAACATGAACGTGGTTATTAACCCAACATCTTCCCGTAAAGCGATATGCGATCGGCTTTTTCCTGCCATAGAAAGTTTCATCCTCGGTAACAAGAACCAAGTCATCGTCAAAAATGTAGTCATCAACCCTATCGACTTCTCCGTTAGCCCCGAAATACGGATACATCCGTTCTACTGAAACGCGATTTTCTTTCTTTATCGGTACTCGCGCATAATCCAGGCATTCTGCAAACTGAGAAACACTGACGGTCTCCCATTCTGGGGGGTAAGATGCAGGTCTCATGTCCACGTCGGGCAATATCGGATTTTGATAGCGGCGCTTCCGCCGACCAGAACCCGGTGCGCTCTTCTCGCGCTCCTTTAGCAAACGAGCCAGGAGAGCTTTGGCTGACTCGTTGCTTCGATTTTCGGCTCGCCAGCCCTCGGTCAATCGCCCACTGACGGCGGCGGCCAGGACAGATTGGCGGAAGCGTTTGAGGATGGCGGGGATGGCGTCGAGGCGAGCCTTTATGGTATCCACCTGCGCCAGCAGTTCGTCCAGTTTGGCGGCAATTTGTTTTTGTTCCACAAGGGGAATAATTGGGAACGGAATTTTTGAAAGCTGCTTTAAATTAACGCCTTTAACAGTGGTTCCAGTACCGAGCGCCTGAACAGCTGGCGCCATACTTCGATACCAGTATGTAAAGAAATCCTTACTGATAACCTCTGGCAAATATACTGCTTTTAGGTCTTGATTAATTGCTACGTCGTAGTCCGTTCTGACTATCTTCCCAAGGCTCATCCTTGTAGCAATTACTGGCGTCCCAGCCTTGACAATTTTCGTCGAGCTTCCACCTACAGCCTGCTCTGTTATGTGATCTATGGTGTCGCTCGGACGGAAAACATTCATGTCCTTTACAGTCATGAATGGAATGGAGCCAGTAAAGTACTGAAGGTTACTCTTGGAGGGAGTCCCGCCCCCAACAAAATTATTTACGATATCGCCTAGTTCGGCTAACGCCCAGCCAGAAGTAGCGTTCATGCTTTCGACTCCAGGCCCAAAGCTTCAACTAACAACTCCCGCTGCGCGAAGGCCTCATCGCCTGCGCCCAACACCTGCATCAAGCCATCCAGCTCCCGCAGCGCCTCGGTCAGCTCTGCCATCGCCTCTCCTGCCAGCACACTCGGCTCAGGCAGGCTGGCCGCATCGACACTGTCCTCGTCCTTCAGCCAGGCGATGTCCAGCGAGTCGCCCTTCTGGCTCTCGATCCAATCTCTGGAGAAACAACTCCAGCGTCCGTTTTCGACCGTGCGTTCGACCTCCTCTTCCAGCCACGGCCAATCGCCTTCGGTGCGTTCCGTCGTGCCGTCGGCGCGATCGCCATAGGCCAGCTCGAACGGCACCAGATGCTGGTCGGTGAACGGCGTGCGCTTGCCGAAGCTGGGCATATTGGTGCGCAGGTCGTAGACCCAGACGTTTTCGGTGCAGTGCTCTTCCTGCTGCGGGTTGGCCGTGGTGCCGCGGGTGAAGAACAGCACATTGGTCTTGACGCCCTGGGCGTAGAAGATGCCGGTGGGCAGGCGCAGGATGGTGTGGAGATTGCACTTGTGCATCAAGTCGCGGCGGATGTCCGTACCGACCCCGGCCTCGAACAGCACATTGTCCGGCACCACCACCGCCGCCCGACCACCGGGCTTGAGGCTGCGGTAGATGTGCTGCATGAAGGCGAGCTGCTTGTTGCTGGTCTTGAAAGTAAAGTCGTCCCGCGTTGGGCCACCGCCACCCTTGGCGGTGCCGAACGGCGGATTGGTGAGGATTACGTCCGCCTTTGGAAGCTGGGCGCCTGGGAGACCGAGCGTGTTCCCCAGATGGACCACGCCTTCATCGTCCCCTTCCATACCATGCAGCATGCAATTCATCAACGCGAGGCGACGGGTATTGGGCACCAATTCCATGCCGATAAATGCTTTTTCACGTTGAAACGTCTGCCTCTTTTCATCGAGGTCGTAGAGTTCGTCAGTATTGCCCTTGATATAAGCATCAGCGGCCACCAGGAACCCGGCCGTGCCGGCCGCCGGATCCTGAACGAGTTCGCCTGGTTGTGGCTGGATGCAGCGGATGATGCTGTCAATTAATGGCCGCGGGGTGAAGTACTGTCCGGCACCGGACTTGGTCTCGTTGGCGTTTTTTTCCAGCAGACCTTCGTAGAGGTCGCCCAGCCCATCGCGCTGGGCGCTGAACCAGTCGAGCTGATCAATGTTCTTGATCAGTTGCTCGAGATGACGCGGTTCGCGTAAGCGGGTTTGCACATCAGAGAAAATGGCAGAAATCAATCGATCCTTGCTTTGCGAAAGGTCGAGGAGAATCTGCCGATACGTATTGAGCAGCACAATGCCGGATTTATCTCGGATATCTGGCCACCGGCACCCTTCAGGCAATTTATGGCGAGCCAGGATGCCGGCCTCGGTGTTTTCGAACTCCATCTTGAGGAATAGAAGCAACACCAATTCGGTGACGTAGTCTGAATAGTTGATGCCGTCATCTTTCAGGATGTCGCACTGGGCCCAGAGCTTCTGGACGATGTTGTTATTACCCATGTTTGTTCAGTTGTTCTCTCTAATAATTATCCGGCCTGCTCCCACAGGGAATCAGCGAGCTCATCTAGTACGGTGTCGAGCTGGTCGCCGAGGAGCTTGTCGAGCCGCTTGGCACCGCCGTCCTTGGCAAAGGCACGATTGATGAAGTCGTCATCGACGACAACTTCGTGGGTAAGCTGCTTGGCGAGACGGTCGAGCCATTTGAGCTGGATCGGGGACCAGTTATGCGTGGTCTTGATGGTGTCCATGGCGTGGGCCACACGCTGCTCGAATGGTACCAGCGCCTCACCCAGCGTCGCTTGGCGAATGTAACCGATGATGCTCGCGGCGATCTCCTGATTAGTCTTGTTGCGCCAGGCGGCCCGGATTTTGGCCTCGGTGTAGCCATTCTGCTCCAGCAGCAGGCGGATCTCGCGGAGTTGGTCGCGAGTCAGGTCCTTGGGCCGATTGACGACAACGGAGAGAGCGGCGGACTGATTGATCTGGTTGCGGATGAAGTCATTAAAGCTGTCGAGATAGTCACCGGGGCGTTCGCTGACGCCGTAGGTTTGAGTACGCTCCCTGAACTCATCTGCGCCCTCGTAGATCAACGGCCGCTGATCGGTGCCCGCCAGGTCGGCCACTTCGGCCAGTTGTCCCAGCAGGTTGCTGTGCGTTTTTACGAACTCACTGGCTTGCTGCGGACCCAGTTGGTGCAGATGCTGATGGAGCTTGGCCGGCTCAACGTCCCAGAGCTGTTCCAGCTCGTCGAGTTTTTGCTTCAACGCCGGCTTGGTTTCGGCCTGCTTGTTCGCCTGGCGCAGCAGGCGCATGAGCTTCTGACTGAATGCATCGAGCACATCGTGGACATGGGTGGTATCTGGCTGATTGCCAGGCGCCTCGAAGCTCTCGGGGTCGGTCAGTTCCTGGGCCAACTGCGCAAGAGTGACATTTGGGTCTTTTACCAGCGGCTTCATATTGCTCACTTCTTCGAGCGCCGCGTAGATGTCGACCGGGTCATAGATCTTGAACACGGTCTTGCCAATTTCGTCACAACGGCGGGTGGCGCGACCCAGCATCTGTTCGAACAGGATGCGCGAACGTACCCGGCGCAGAAATACCAGGTGGCAGATCGTCGGAACGTCGATACCGGTGGTCAGTAGATCAACCGTGACGGCAATGGTCGGGTAGCGCTCGTTTTTGTAGCGCCGAATCAGTTGGTCGACCTTGTCGCTGGTGCCGGTGATCTTGCGCACAGCCGCTTCGTTGTATTCCTCGTCGTATAGGTCGCTGAAGGCTTCGTCCAGCAAGCGTTTGACCATGTCGGCATGCAGGTCCGTCGCGCAGAAGATCATCACTTTCTCGTCGCCAAAAGGATCAATCTCCTGCACCAGTCGTTCGCAGATGACCTTGTTGAATCCTTCGGTGATTACCCGGCGGTTGAACGATTCGATGTCAAAATCAAGCTCGTCTTCAAGTTCCGCCAGTTCCACTTGTCCGGTTCGAACATCGATCGCGCTGACTTTCTCCCCCTTCTCGAAATGGATGCCCTTCTGGCTTAGCAGGGTCTCGTACCGGATCGGCGGCTCATGATCGATCAGCCAGTCATCGGCGACGGCTTCACGGTATGAGTAGGTGAAAATTGGCTTCCCGAAGATGTCGGTGGTGTGCTTGGCCGGCGTGGCGGTCATGCCGACCTTTACCGCATCGAAGTAGTCGAGCACACGGCAATAACTAGAAAGGTATTGGCTCAGGTCTCGAACGGCCAGCTCACCCTCGGTCATTTCCTGGTCGAGGGTGTAACCCCGGTGCGCCTCGTCGACGATGATGCAGTCGAATTCGTCGACTAGCGGCGGCTGATCGGACTGGAAAATGCGCCGCACCAACGACTGGACGGTGGCCACCTGGATGCGTGTCTCGGCCTCGGTCGCCATATCGCCGAGCTCGGCGACGTTGTAGATCTTGGAAAGCGTCTGGTTCTGCTCCAACGGAGCATCATTGAACGCATCAATGGCCTGCTGCCCAAGAGCCGTACGGTCGACTAGGAACAGGATGCGCTTGAAACGCTCCGCCTTAAGCAGCCGATACATCAGGCCAATAATGGTGCGCGTCTTGCCCGTCCCCGTGGCCATCGCGAGTAAACAGTGGCGCTGATCGTGCGCCAGGGCATACTCAACCGCCTGGATGGCCTTGACCTGATAGTCCCGCAACTTGAGGTAACTGAAGCCCTCCGTCCGCAGTTTCTGCTCAGCCAGCGATCGGCTGCGCGTCAGGCGATCCAGCAAACCCTCCGGGCTGTGGAATTCCTCTAGCGGTCGTTTGGTGTTTGCAGGGGCACGCACGTCCCGGAACCAGGTCCCGGACTGTTCAGCCAATTGTTTTACGAACGGCCGACCGTTACAGGAATACACGAACGGGATCTGATAGTGCCCTTCCCCACTGTCCGGCCAGGCAACCGTTCGGCCTTCGACCTCCCAGGCCGGCTGCATCTCGGCGGTCGGTTTGAATCCAGTGGCATAGCGCTCCGCCTGAGTGATCTTGCCCGCGACATTGGTGTTCTCGCGTTTGGCTTCGACCACGGCAATCGGCGTCAGGCCGGCAAACAGAACATAGTCGGCAGCTTGTCTACCGATAGTAGGCCACTCCGCAATCGCCTTGTTGACCCCTTTTTCGGGCCGCGCCCCTTTCGCGTAGGTCAGTTCCTGACTGTCAGCCAGCCAACCCACTTCATTGAGTTGCTGGTCGACCAGTATGCGGGTCAGCTCTTCATTAAGCGTGACATCGGCACTTGCCTGCCTCGTTGCCTTGCTGACCGACTGAACTGCCTGAGGTTGGCTTTCCTGCTGTTCCCGAATCGCCTGCAGTCGTTGCTCAAAGTTTTTCCGCTCCTGTTTCAGCGCTTGTTCACGCTCAAGCGCCAACTGCTCGTACGTGCGAGCCTCGGCGTCCATATGATCCGCCAACTGGGCGTATTCTTCTTTTTCCTTCGCTGTAAGCTCGGCCAACTCCGTGCTCGTCTCAAGCTTCTGATTAGCCGCAGTGAGCGCGGCCTTGAGCTGTTCAATCTCAGTGGAGAGGTGGCGCAGCGGCTCACCAGGATCCTTGGGTGGCACGAAGGGCCCTGGCTTGAAGGTTGCACCGTCTTGCCCGAAAGCGCGGTGGAACCAGATGGCCAGTTCCCTGGCGACACGAAGTCCATCCATGGCTTCCTTGTGCCTAGTCTGGAATTCGTGCGCAGCCTTGTTTCCTTCAATCCTAAGGGTGTGAAAAAGCCGACGAATGGTGGGATCCAAGCGGATTTGACGACTGATGCGGAAAAGCAATTCAGCCTGCGAGACCGTTCCATCAAACTCAATGCCGGTATTAGCAGCGACTTCTTGGGCCAGCGCTTCTCCCAACTGCCGGAGTTTGATGAGGGTGGTATTGGGGTCTGCCGCGAAGGCCTGCTCAGCAGTGGCTGCAAGCTGGTAGAAGATGGGGCTGTGTTCCCTCAGGAACTCGAAGTTAGTTGTTCCCATAAAGCGAGATCCATCTCCCACAAAAAACTCTCAAACCCAGGCTTAGTTAGGCTTTACTCTCAACCAAACATGCTTTGGCTTTAGAAAGCATTGGATGGTAACTGATTCGGTTGACTGAGGTCAGGGTGGTCCGCTGGCAATTCACACAGAGGTGTTCAAGCAATTGAGCGACGCCCCTTACTCAAAAGTTACCGAGCGACACCATCGGCGGCGAAACAGACCTTTGCAGCCGACAGACCAGCCCAGGCGGGCGCTCTGTCGGCAACAACAAAATTGAGTTG
>NZ_JBDODP010000038.1:0-7938 GCF_044582135.1 Guyparkeria halopsychrophila
GACGCCGATGCAGTGCCCACCGACCAGACCCGGCTTGAAGGGCAGAAAGTTCCACTTGGTGGCCGCGGCCTCGAGTACGGCCTGGGTGTCGATGCCCATCTTGTTGAACAGCATGGCCAGCTCATTGACAAGCGCGATGTTGACGTCCCGCTGGGTGTTCTCGATCACCTTGGCGGCCTCGGCGACGCGGATCGCCGGGGCCAGGTGAGTGCCGGCGGTGATGACGCGACGGTATAGCGCATCGATGAACTCGGCGGCCTCGGGCGTGGAGCCCGAGGTCACCTTCATGATGTCGGCGACGCGGTGTTCCTTGTCGCCTGGGTTGATGCGCTCGGGGCTGTAGCCGGCAAAGAAATCCTGGTTGAACGTCAGGCCGCTGGTCTGTTCCAGCACTGGCACGCAATCGTCCTCGGTCGCACCGGGGTAGACCGTCGACTCGTAGATGACCACGTCGCCCTTCTTGAGCACCTGGCCGATCGCCTGCGAGGCAGAAATGAGCGGGCTCAGGTCCGGGCGCTTGTAGCGATCGATGGGTGTGGGGACGGTAACGATAAAGACATTGCAGTCGGCGATGTCTTCCAGTCGATCAGTAAACGAAAGCTGTGTCGCCTCGGCCAGTTCGTCCGATTCAACCTCGCGGGTGTGGTCGACACCGTTTTTCAGCTCGGCGATGCGCTTGGCGTTGATATCGAAGCCGACCACGGACTGGACGCGGCCGAAAGCCACGGCCAGCGGGAGACCGACGTAACCGAGACCGACCATGGCGATCTTGACGTCTTTGGGAGGGTGGAATGTGTTGGTTGCTGTCATGTGAATATCGTTTTGTTAATTATTCTTCGACTTCGTGTTCGCCATGCAGGCGCTCGCGGGCGGCGGAGATAAAGTTGGCCATCAGGGCTGCAAACAGGCCAACAAAACCACCCAAGACTAGACCAAGTGCAGCAAACAGCACTACGCCGTGTCCGGACTCCACGCGCATTTGGGGTTCATTCAACAACGAGGTGAACTGAATGTTCTGGAGCAAGCCACGTTTTTCATTTAGCTGCGCCTGCAATGTTTGCGTTTGTCTTTCGACCTCACGATCGAATTTCTTGAGCTCCAGCTTCGCTTGCGTTTTCTCGGTTTGCAGCTCGACTTGATCCCGCTCCGCCTTGGCCATTTTCGTGCGCGCTTGGTTGATCTTCCGTGGCAATTGCACCGTGATCTGCTGATTAGCGCGCTTCAGATCGTTCCGATAAGACTGAATCTGATTTCCCAACAGCATCGCCGTCATGGCTTCTGTCGAGGTTGAGACTGAAATGGCTTTCACGTCGTCCCTGAGTTCATCGAGATGATCTGCGATTTCTGCAGCGCGCGCCGTCTGCAACTCGATCATCCTCTCTAATCGCCCGATTTCCGACTCGAGGTAGGCCTGATCATCCTCCCGATTGGCCAGCTTATTTTCCTTGTTGGTAATTTCCTGCTCGATCTTTTTGCGTTCCTGTTCGATTCGGTCCCTGTCCATCAGGCTTTCCAGCTCCAACTCAAGCTGCCGAACAGATGACTCGATCGAATCCACCCGGCTGCGCAACCGGTTGTCGATAGCCGCCGCCAATCCACTCACCGCATCGCGTACCGTTTCTGACAACGCGGGGAAGGTTTCGGAATTAACTGGCCCCGCGATGGTCACCATGGCGCTTTCACCGGCCTTGGCCTGAATCTTGAGATCGTCGGGGTTTAGGAGATCATCGTGCTTTCTCGCATTGGCGGGCAACAAGGAGGTATTGAGCAGGCTTGATGCGGTCTTGGTGGACGCTACCGGAATTTGTTCACCTTGGTTCACGTCATGCCCAACCAACACCACAGCGGACATTTTCTTTTCGGCATCCTGCAGTTGAGCCGCGAGCACGCCCGACAACAGGCCCAACACAAGAAATACCAAAATCAGGACACGGCGATGCCAAAGAGCCAGACCGAGGTCGATGAGGTCGATCTCGTCATCAAAACGTGGTGGAACCGGTGGATGTGACGGGGAGTTCTGGATATCGTTCATTCGTCGGACCTATTGAAAAGGCGTTTTGCACGGTTACTCCACGGTGACCGATTTCGCCAGATTGCGTGGCTGGTCTACGTCGGTTCCCTTGAGGACGGCCACGTGGTAAGCCAATAACTGCAGGGGGATATTGAAAATGATGGGCGCACTGATCCGCCCGACATGCGACGTCACCGGGAGCACATGGGTGAAATCCGCGGTGTGCAAGCCCGCCCTTTCATCGGCAAAGACGAACAGCTCCGCCCCGCGCGCAGTCACTTCGGCGATGTTTGACTTGAGCTTGTCGAGAAGTTCGTTCTGCGGCGCGATGGTGATTACCGGCATGGTCTCGTCGATCAGCGCCAGCGGCCCATGCTTGAGTTCACCGGCCGGGTACGCCTCAGCGTGGATGTAACTGATCTCCTTGAGCTTCAGCGCCCCTTCCATGGCGATCGGGTACATCGGTCCGCGCCCGAGGAACAGGGCGTGCTCCTTTTCCACCAGCAGTTCAGCGAGTTCACGTACCCGGTCACCATGATCCAAAGCATCCTGAATGCGTCCGGGCACCTTCTCCAGCCCGGCGACGATGCGTTGCTCTTCAGGCTCCAGCATGCGGCCGCTGGCGCGGCCCACCGCGAGCAACAGCAGGGCCAGCGAGACCAGTTGGGTGGAGAACGCCTTGGTGGACGCCACCGAGATCTCCGGCCCGGCCCGGGTCATCAGCACCAGGTCCGACTCGCGCACCAGCGAGGATTCGGGGGCGTTACAGATGGCGAGCACGGGACGGGTCGGGTCCTCGCGTTTGAGCATGCGGATGGCGGCGAGCGTGTCGGCCGTCTCGCCGGACTGCGACAGCGCGACGATCAGGGTGTTGGGGCTGACGACCGGGTGCCGGTAGTGGAATTCGGAGGCCACCTCGACCGCGCAGGGTAGCCGGAGGATGTCCTCGAACCAGTAGCGCGCCACCATGCCGGCGTGGTAGCTGGTGCCACAGGCGATGATCTGTACGCGCTCGACGGATGCAAAGATCTCGTCGGCGCCCACCCCGAACGCTGCCGGCAAGATGTGCCCGTCGGCGATGCGGCCTTCGAGGGTGTCGGCGATGGCCTGCGGCTGCTCGTGGATTTCCTTGAGCATGAAGTGGCGGAAGCGACCGCGGTCGGCGCTTTCGGCGCGCTGGGCCGACTGGCGCACGGGACGCTCGACCGGGTTGCCCGCGGCATCGCTGATGACGACCGATTCGCGGGTGAGCACCGCCCGGTCGCCCTCTTCCAGGTAGATGAACGATTGAGTGACCGGCAGCAGCGCGAGCGCATCCGAGGCGGCAAAGTGCTCACCGATACCCACGCCGATGACCAGCGGGCTGCCCTGGCGGGCGACGAACAGCGTTTCGGGGGCGTCAATAATGATCACCGCCAACGCAAACGCCCCCTGTAGGCGGTCGACGGCGGCATGAAAGGCCGCTTCCGGCGAGAGACCCAACTCGAGTTGGTGATGAATGAGATGGGCGATGACCTCGGTATCGGTATCCGAGGCGAAGGCACAACCGCTATCGACCAGCTCGGCCTTGAGCGTGGCGAAGTTCTCGACGATGCCGTTGTGCACCACCGCCACCCGACCGTGAGCGAGGTCGGGGGCGATGTGGGGATGGGCGTTGCGCTCGACCGGCACGCCGTGGGTCGCCCAGCGGGTGTGGGCGATGCCGAGCTGACCGGTGATGGGCGTGGTTTCGAGTTTCTCGGCGAGAGCGGCGACCTTGCCCACGGCGCGCGCCGAGACCAGCCCCTGCCCCTCGTCGAGCAAGGCCACACCGGCCGAATCATAGCCGCGGTATTCCAGACGGCGCAATCCTTCCAGGAGGATGGGGCCCACCTGCCGTTCGGCTACCGCTGCGACGATTCCACACATGTATCCGTTTCCCTGCCTAAGCTCGGATTGAATAGCGCGGAATTGTACAGGAAAGGCCGCGGCATGGGGTGCTGTTTAGAGCTTGTGGCCTTGACGCCACCTTGATGGCCGCCATCCGCCCTGCCGGGCAGATTGTCGGGCTGAAGCCCGACCCACATGGGTTGGCAGCCCGCTTCTAGAACGAAGGCCTGTGGGTTGGACTTCAGTCCAACAGTCGACCGGCGGGCCGACTTCACCCCGCTTCGATCGCGGATCCATCCGCCCTGCCGGGCGGATTGTCGGGCTGAAGCCCGACCCACATGGGCTGGTAGCCCGCTTCTAGAACGAAGGCCTGTGGGTTGGACTTCAGTCCAACATCGGCCGGCGGGCCGACTTCACTCCGCTTCGATCGCGGATCCATCCGCCCTGCCGGGCGGATTGTCGGGCTGAAGCCCGACCCACATGGGCTGGTAGCCCGATTCTAGAATGAAGGCCTGTGGATTGGACTTCAGTCCAACAGTCGACCGGCGGGCCGACTTCACTCCGCTTCGATCGCGGATCCATCCGATCAGCGGGTCGGATTGTCGGGCTTAAGCCCGACCCACAAGGTTTGGTGCCCCTTTGTGGGTTGGACTTCAGTCCAACGTCGGTCGCAGACCGACTCATAGCCATACCGCATCCCAGTGCGGGTAGTCAGCGAGACGCTCGGTCAGGCCAGCGCGCAAAGGATTGGCCACGATATACCTCGCGACCGCAACACGGTCTTCTTCCGATCTCAGCGCTCGATCATGATAGCCGGGCTGCCAGACCCGACCGGAGCGGCCGAGTGATCTGTTGACACGCCGGGCACTGGATCCGCGAACTGTCCGCATGACGGCGGGCAGAGAGGACTGCCTGAGTCGCAGCAACGCGTGAAAGTGGTCCGGCATCACCACGAACGCGAGCCATTCGGCCTGGTCGGCCTCATGGTTCTCGCGAAACGTCTGGATTAGCAACCGGGCGACATCGAACGATTCGAATAACGCCTGCCGCCGGTCGGTGACGGCGGTAACAAGATATTCTCGACTGGGCTCGGAATGCCGGCCGCGAAGCAGGTCGCTATAGCTCATAATTCATCGTCCTTGATGAATGACCAGAGAGGGTGATTCGCCTTGCGAGTGAAATCCGGCGAACCGGACAATATATGCCTATTTGAGAGCAATCGCCTGCTGTGGGCTGGACTCCGGCCCAATAGTCGACCCGCGCCCTCCTTCAATCCATCCGCCCTGCCGGGCGGATTGTCGGGCTGAAGCCCGACCCACAGGGTGCGGCACCATATCGAACGCGCGATTGTAGGTTGGACTTCAGTCCAACAGTCGGCCAGCAGGCCGACTATTCCGACGCAATCACTAGTCGGCCAGATGTTCTCTGACGAATGCCAGTAGCGTCTCGTAATGACCTTCACGGACCACCGTCGTTACGATCTGGGGATCCAGGTTTAGGTAATCATGTACCAGCGCGTTCCGCAGGCCGATCACCTTGTTCCAAGGTGTGCCGCTGTGATCCGCCCCCATGGCGGCCAACTTTGCAAAGGCCTGGCGTGAGTCGCTCGGCACGACCAAACCCGACGCCTTTAGCTTTTGCTTGGCGATTCCGATGCACGCCTCGGTCAACAGCTGCAGATTGCGTTCGGCCGCCCGGTAGAGAAGCGGTGGCAGTGCACTCCCCTCACTCGCCAGACGGCGAAGTTCGTCGAGTTCCTCGGCCAACTGCTCGACATGCTCCCGCATGGCAGCAACGTATTCGGGTTCCATCCGCTCGGTCATCGTGACAGCCCCTCAGCCAAACTGCTGTTGGTGGTATTCATAGTCGAGCTCCCACATCGACGTGATCCGGTTTTCCTCCCTCGCCAATCGCAACGGATCATTGATGCACAAGGGACGTCCTGTGCGCACCACGGCCATTGCAAGGGGAATTGGAGCGAGATCGATATCGATCACGGAGAGCTTTTCCGCTGGAAGATCCAGGGCATCTTGCCAGGCCTGTGCCAGCAACTCGGGACGGAGCCGACGCTCAAATGGATCAGCAAGCGGCTTTGCGAAGGCTACCGCCAGGTCGTAGTCACTGTTGGACGTCGCGGTTCCCTTGGCCTGAGAACCGTAAAGCCAGACCACGGCAATCTCCGGCGTTTCACTGGCAATCGAACGAAGCCGGTCGAGCATGGGGACTTGTTTCAACGGCGGTTTTACCTGCATGCGCTTGACCGTCGGGTTAGTGTTCATGAATCGGGTTTCAGTGTAACGCTCATCCGCCCTGCCGGACGGATTGTCGGGCTGAAGCCCGACCCACATGGGCTAGTAGCCCGCTTCTAGAATGAAGGCCTGTGGGTTGGACTTCAGTCCAACAGTCGGCCACAAGGCCGACTTTACCCCCCCCACCCAGATCACAGATCCCTCCGCCCTGATGGGTGGATTGTCGGGCTGAAGCCCGACCCACAGGGTGGATCGAGACCGGGAACCGTCGTTATGAGATCAAAACGGGCAACGCCGTTTCGACGAATAGCTTGAGGCGCTTTCGGCCGCGGAAGCTGTCGGCGACGGGGCGGTAGGCGATCTGCCAGTGGCGATCGGAGGGCAGGTTGAAAGATCAATCGCCCCACGCGGGCCAGTCGATCACTCGCCGACCGTGGGCGAGAAAATGGGGGTTGAGCACTTCGTCGGTCCGAGAATAATCCAGCTTCTCGCCATGCGGGGCGAGCACCTTGCCGCCGGCCGCCTCAACCACGGCTTGCGCCGCGCCGGTGTCCCAGAGGCTGGTAGGCCCCAGGCGAGGGTAGACGTCGGCCGCCCCTTCCGCGACGAGGCAGAGCTTGAGCGAACTGCCCATCGGCACCATTTCATGCTCGCCGAGCTGTTCGAGCCATTGGGCCATCTTCGGGCTGGCATGCGAGCGGCTGCCGACCACGCGCCAGGGGCCGCCGTGCTCGCCGACCACCGTGATCGTGTGCTTCCCGTCGGTATCGATGCGCCAGGCACCCTCGCCCGGCCAGCCAATGTAGGTGCGACCCAGATCGGGAGCGTGGACCACACCCAAGCTCGGCCGGCCATTCTCGATCAGGGCAATATTGACGGTGAACTCACCGTTCTTCTTGATGAATTCCTTGGTCCCATCCAGCGGATCGACCAGCCAGTAGCGGCCCTGCGCATCCGGCCCGGGGAATCCCTCGGTGTCCTCTTCCGAGAGAATTGGCACACCGCCGAGCAACGGCCCAAGCCGTTCAATGATCAGGTTGTGAGCCGCCTGGTCGGCTTCCGTCAGCGGACTCTTGTCGGCCTTCTCTTCCACCGAAAAGTCACGCGCGTAGATGGTCATGATGGCCTGTCCCGCCTCTTCGGCGATGGCGGTGATCTCTTGTAGCAATGCCGTGTTGATTTTCATTACGTTCCGGCCTTCAGACGGCGGTGATCATGCCGCGCTCCTTAAGGAACGCGAGGATACGATCGGCAGCCTCGTCGGCCGACAGTTCGGCCGCCTTGATGTGCAGATCGGGATCTTCCGGCGCCTCGTAGGCCGAGTCGATGCCGGTGAAGTTCTTCAGCTCACCGCGGCGAGCCTTCTTGTAGAGCCCCTTGGCGTCGCGCTCCTCGGCGACATCCAGCGGCGTGTCGACAAAGATCTCAACGAACTCGCCGTCGTCCAACATGCCACGGGCCATCTCGCGCTCGGAGCGGAACGGTGAGATAAAAGATGTCAGCACGATCAGGCCGGCATCGACCATCAGCTTCGCCACCTCGGCGACGCGGCGGATATTCTCGACACGGTCGGCGTCGGTAAAGCCCAGGTCACGGTTCAGGCCGTGGCGCACGTTATCGCCGTCGAGCAGGTAGGTGTGCTGGCCTGCAGCGGCGAGCTTCTTCTCCAGCGCATTGGCGATGGTCGACTTGCCGGCACCGGATAGGCCGGTGAACCAGAGCACGCCCGGCTGCTGCGCCTTGAGCTCGGCCCGGCGCGCCTTATCGACGTCGATGTGCTGACGGTGGATGTTCTGGCTGCGCCGAAGG
>NZ_JBDODP010000039.1:0-6921 GCF_044582135.1 Guyparkeria halopsychrophila
CGAGTTGAACGGCGTGTTCTTCGAGGAACTGGGCGTACGTCGCCCGGATCACTTTCTTAACGTGGACACGTCGTCACTTGGGCGGAGCCTCGGGGAAATACTGATCAAGACCGAGGAGGTGTTGCTGGAAGAGCGGCCCGATGCTGTCCTGGTGCTTGGGGACACCAACAGTGCCATCGCTACATTGATGGCCAAGCGAATGAAGATACCGACCTATCACATGGAGGCCGGGAACCGTTGCTTCGATGCCAACGTACCTGAAGAGATCAACCGAAAAATGGTGGATCACCTCGCCGACTTCAATCTCGTTTATACCGAGCACGCGCGTCGACATCTGCTCAGTGAAGGCCTGGGTCACCGCTTCATCTATCTGACGGGCTCGCCCATGCGCGAGGTGCTGGAGCACATGCTGCCGAAGATCGAGCAGTCTCGTATTCTCGAAACCTTGGGGCTGGAGTCCGGAAAATACTTCATCGTCAGCGTGCACCGAGAGGAAAACGTCGATAGCCGCGACAACCTTGGCGAGGTAGTCGAAGCGCTGAAGACGCTGAATGAGCGTTACGGTTACCCGGTCGTGGTCTCGACCCACCCGCGCACTCGTAACCGGCTCGAGAAACTGGGCTTGGCCGATGACAGCGAGGCGATCCGCTTTCTCAAGCCGTTTGGCTTCCTGGACTATAACCATCTGCAGATGCACGCCTACTGTGCGATTTCGGACAGCGGCACCATCAGTGAAGAGGCCTCGATACTCGGTTTCCCCGCGGTGACGCTCCGCCGTTCCATCGAACGCCCCGAGGCGCTGGATACCGGCGCCATTGCGCTCACCGGGCTGGACAAGGAAGTGCTCGTCGACGGCGTTCGTATTGCCACGGCCTCCCGCGAGGTGTTCTCGGGCACTGAGCGGGAGATTCCCGATGGGTACCAGGTGCGCAACACCTCCGAGCGCGTGGTGCGGCTGATCACCGGCACTGCCAAGCTGGCTAACCGTTGGCGAAACATGGATGCGTTCAGCCGCTATGACTGGAGTTGATAAGGGCGATGCCGGTACGACTGTGTCGAAGGAAGAGTCCCAGTCGCTAAAGATACTGGTGGTCCACCGTTACTACTGGCCGGATACGCCACCTTATGCGGCGATGCTGCGCCGTATCGTAAGTGCTTGGGCGCAGGCGGGCCATCAGGTGGAGGTGCTGTCCTCACAGCCTTCCTACAAGGCCGGGGTGGAGAATGAGCGCCGGCCCAAACGTGATGATGTGGATGGGGTTCCTGTCGAACGTCTGGCGTTGCCTAACGAGGCGTCACGACCCTTGGTGAGAGTGGTTAATGCCTTGCGGCTGGGTGCGGCTGTCGTAAGGAAGGCCGTCATGCGACGCTATGACGTCATCATGATTTCAACGGCACCGCCTGTGCTCGGCGGCGTAGCCGCAGCCTTGGCAGCCAGGCTCACCGGGGCACGTTTCATTTATCACTGCATGGATATTCATCCTGAAGTCGGGAGAGTGTCTGGCGAGTTTGCCAACCCAGCGGTTTTTCGAATATTGAGAGGTCTGGACCGCTGGGCCTCCCGTCGGGCTGACCCTGTGGTTGTGTTGTCGCGGGATATGGAAAACACCTTGCGCAAACGCCCCGGTGGCAGCGAGCTTTCTATTCGAGTGTTGAACAATTTCAGCTTGCCTGCTGAGCAAGAGCTACCTGACGAGTTGCCGTTTGAATGGCCTACAACGGTCTTTACTGTGCTTTTTGCCGGCAATATCGGTCGCTTTCAGGGGCTTGAAACCGTTGTGGAGGCGATGGGAGCCCTGAAGGATAGATCGGACATTGAGTTCGTCATGATGGGGGAAGGAGTTGCCAAGCCTGCCTTGCAGGCCCGAGCGGTCGAGCTTGGGGCTCGAATCCGGTTCGTGGGCCACCAGCCCGTTGAGGTGGCCAAGGCGGCAATGCAGCGTGCCGACGGCGGCTTCGTCAGCCTGACTGCGGATGTTTATCGCTATGCCTATCCGAGTAAGACCATGACTTATCTGGAGCAGGGGTTACCGCTGATTGTGGCCGTGGAACCTCAAAGCGAACTCGCCTCGGAAGTCGTGGCGGGTGGATATGGTCACACGGTGCCTCCAGGAGACAGCGTTGCATTGGCGGCTTTGCTTGAACGACTAGCCGAGGATAAGCCGGCACTGGCTGATATGAGAGTCAGGGCAGAACACAAGGCCAGCAAGGTGTTCTCAGAACAGGCAGTTCTTTCCCAATGGGTGGAGCTGTTGCAACGAGAGGATGAAACAAGGCGTGAGAGCCAATAACGTGATTATCGTCGGCGCCCCGCGCTCCGGCACGAACATGCTGCGCGACGTGCTGTGTAGCCTTGATGGCGTAGCCACCTGGCCGTGCGACGAGATTAACTACATCTGGAGACACGGCAACGTGCGGTATCCCTCCGACGAGATTCCAGCGGAGCGGGCAAGCGAGTCGGTGCGATCGTACATTCGCAAGCAGTTCGACTGGGTGGCGCGTCGTTATGACGCGCACACGGTAGTGGAGAAGACCTGCGCCAACAGTCTGCGCGTGCCGTTCGTGGACCGCGTGGTTCCAGACGCGAAGTACGTCTTTATCTACCGCGACGGGATTGATGCGACGGGGTCGGCCCGGCTGAGATGGACCGCCGGGTTGGATATCCCCTACCTGCTGGATAAGGTGCGGTTCGTGCCGGTAACGGACCTGCCGTACTACGGTGGGCGGTACCTGTGGAGCCGTGTATACCGGTTCTTTTCCCGGGAGCGCCGAGCGGCATTCTGGGGGCCGGCGCTGGATGGTATGGACGATCTGCTCGAAGCGCATTCGCTCAACGAGGTCTGCGCCCTGCAGTGGGAGCGTTGCGTGGACAAGGCGGAGGAAGCCTTCGCCGACATGCCCGAGGACCGGGTAGTCCGGGTCCGTTACGAGGATTTCGTCCGCCAGCCGGCCGAAGAACTGTCGCGGGTGCTCTCAAAGCTGGGCATGGAGGCGGACAAGGCACAGATGCACGATGCCGTGGCCAATGTTTCCAGCCGAAGTGTTGGCAAGGGCAGGGCGGCTCTGCCCGAGGACGAGGTGGCGCGTCTAGAGTCCCTGGTGGGAACAACACTGGAACGTCATGGCTACCGTTGATGGACTGACGCGCCGTCAGGCGGCACTCAAGCGAACCTTTGATCTGGTGGTCGCGGGCGTCGGCCTTCTGGCCACCTTCTGGCTGATCCTGCTCGCCTCGTTGGCTGCGAGCATCGACACCCGCGGCAACGGCTTCTTTACTCAGCGACGGGTGGGCAAGGATGGCCGGATCTTCACGGTGGTCAAGATTAAGACCATGCGGCCGGTAAAGAACGTGGACACGACGGTGACCCGCTCTGGCGACCCGCGCGTCACCCCGCTGGGCCGGTTCTTTCGCCGGACGAAGATCGACGAGTTGCCGCAGTTGTGGAACGTGCTGGTGGGCGACATGAGCTTTGTCGGCCCGCGCCCGGACGTGCCCGGCTTCGCCGATCGGCTGGAAGGCGAGGAGCGGATGATGCTGTCGATCCGCCCGGGCATTACCGGCCCCGCGACGCTCAAGTACCGCAACGAGGAAGAGTTGCTGGCCGCAGCAAGCGACCCGGAGGCCTACAACCGGGAGGTGATCTGGCCCGACAAGGTGTGCATCAACCTCGAGTACATCCGCCACTGGAGCCTGAAGACCGATCTTGCCAACATCTGGCGGACGGTGGTGGGATGATCCTGAAAACATCCACTGAACAACGACGACTGAACTGATGCTGAACGGACCCTTTTCCCCCTGGCCTTCTTTCACGCAGGAAGAGGCCGACGCCGTGCAGCGCGTGCTGCTTTCCAACCGGGTCAATTACTGGACCGGGCAAGAGGGGCGCGAGTTCGAGCGGGAGTTCGCGGCGTTTGCGGGAACGGATCATGCTATTGCCGTGGCGAACGGCACGGTAGCGCTGGATCTCGCCTTGAAGGGGCTGGGTATCGGTGACGGCGAGGGTCGTGGTCGAGACGAGGTGATCGTCACGTCACGCACGTTTCTGGCCTCGGCCTCCTGCATCGTCACGGCCGGTGCGGTGCCGGTGTTCGCGGACGTGGACCGGGACTCGCAGAACATTACGCCCGAGACGGTCGCTGAAAAGATCACGCCGCGCACGCGGGGGATCATGGCGGTGCACCTGGCGGGTTGGCCCTGCGAGATGGACGGGTTGATGGCGCTGGCCGAGGAACACGGCCTGTATGTGATCGAGGACTGTGCTCAGGCGCACGGGGCGACCTACCATGGCCGCAGCGTGGGGTCGATCGGTCATGTCGCGGCGTGGTCCTTCTGCCAGGACAAGATAATGTCCACCGGCGGCGAGGGCGGCATGGTGACCACCAATGACCGGGCATTGTGGAGCCGCATGTGGTCGTACAAGGACCACGGCAAGAGCTGGGAGGCGGTTTACGAACGCGAGCATCCGCCGGGTTTCCGCTGGCTGCACGAGAGCTTCGGCACCAACTGGCGGCTGACGGAGATGCAGTCGGCCATCGGGCGGATTCAACTGCAACGCATGCCCGAGTGGAGCCGGGCGCGGCGGGCGAATGCCGAACGGATCTGGGAAGCGGCGCGGCAATGCCCGGGCCTGCGTGTGCCAATGATTCCCGACCATATCGAGCACGCGGCGTACAAGTGCTACCTGTTCGTCGAGCCGGAGGCGCTGCGCGACGGCTGGGATCGTGACCGGGTGATGGCTGAGATCCAAGCCCGTGGCGTGCCGTGCATGAGCGGTTCGTGCTCCGAGGTGTATCGGGAAAAGGCGTTCGACGGCACCGGCTGGCGACCCGAGCAGCCGTTGCCGGTGGCCCGGGAGCTGGGCGAGACGAGCCTGCTGTTTCTCTGCCACCCCACGTTGACGGAAGACGAGATCGAGAAGACCTGCGTGGTGTTGCAGGAAGTGATGGCGCAGGCGGCAGCTAGATGATATCTGGCAGGCGAGTCGCGTGTTGCCCTGGACCGCGGAGTTGCACTTCGCGCCGGCGAGTGCAACTCGCCGCTCCCGGTTGGGGCCGATTCTGCGGTGGGTTGGACTTCAGTCCAACGGGTTGGTGTGAGACACATCCCGGTCACGGTTCGCGACGGGGGCATCCGCCCTTTGGGCGGATTGTCGGGCTGAAGCCCGACCCACGAGGTTTGTGGCAGCCGGTTGGTATCGCGCCTGAAGGCGCCCGTACGGTGCTGGACCGCGGAGTTGCACTCCGCGCTTCGGCGAGTGCAACTCACCGCTCCTGACCGTGGCAAAATGCCTTCCATTCCGTCGGCCGCTGGGCCGTTGTATTTCCTTGCATGGATGACGTTCAGTGCCGTTGATCGCACGTTTCAAGCTATTCCTTCGCGACCTGCCGTCGATGTACAAGCGCGGGCTGATGGTCGCGCTGGACCTGTTCCTGATCCCGTTTGCCCTGTGGGCGGCGTTGTCGCTGCGCTACGGCGAATGGTTCACGGATTTCAACCGCGCCGCGCTGGTATTCGCCGGCATCGTGGCGTTCACCATTCCGGTGTTCATCAAGCTGGGCTTGTATCGCGCGGTGATGCGCTTCCTCGGTTGGAAGGCGATGGAGCAGATCGCCACGGCGGTGGCCGGTTCCACGCTGATCCTGCTGGCGATCCTGCTGTTGCACCCGCAGGCGGAGCTGCCGCGCTCGACGTTCGTGATCTACGGGCTGGTGCTGTTCCTGCTGGTGGGTGGTTCGCGGTTCCTGGCGCGGCGGTTGCTCGGAGAAAGTGCCGGGGGCAAGGGCCAGGAGCGGGTGGCCGTCTACGGGGCCGGCGCCAGTGGCCGGCAGGTGGTGGGCATGCTCCGCCAAGGGGCGGACTACGAGCCGGTGGTGTTCCTCGACGACGCCGAGTCGCTGGAGGGCCGCGAGATCGACGGGTTGCGGGTGATCGATCCGAGGAAAAAGGATCTGACGGCTTTCCTCAAGCGGCTGGGCGTGCGCTCGATCCTGCTGTCGGTGCCGTCGGCGTCGGCCTCGACGCGCCGCGAGATCCTCAACTTTCTCGAGCCCTTGCCGTTCCACGTGCGCACCGTGCCGGGCATCGAGGACATCCTCTCCGGCCGGGCGACCCTCGACCAGGTCCGCGAGGTGGATATCGAGGACCTGCTGGGGCGCGAGCCGGTACCGCCGCGCCCGGAATTGCTGGGCCAGTGCATCACCGGCAAGACCGTGCTGGTCACCGGCGCGGGAGGGTCGATCGGCTCGGAGTTGTGCCGGCAGGTGGTGGAGCAGGGCGCCAGGCGCCTGATCCTGTTCGAGGTGTCCGAGTACGGCTTGTATACGATCGACCAGGAGTTACGCCGCCTGCCGGTCGTCGCGAATTGCAAGGTGGAAGTCATCGCCGCGCTGGGCAGCGTGCTCGACGAGCGACGCTTGGAACGCCTGTTCGAGCATTTCTCCATCGACACGGTCTACCACGCCGCGGCTTACAAGCACGTGCCGCTGGTGGAGCACAATCCCATCGAGGGGCTGTCCAACAACGCGCTGGGCACCTTGATCGCCGCCCGCGTGGCCGCCGGTTACGGCGTGACGCATTTCGTGCTCATCTCCACGGACAAGGCCGTGCGGCCGACCAACGTGATGGGTGCGAGCAAGCGCCTGGCCGAGATGGCCCTGCAGGCGTTACAGCCCGAGCACCCGGGTACGACCTTCTCGATGGTGCGCTTCGGCAACGTGCTGGGCTCGAGCGGGTCGGTGGTGCCCCTGTTCCGCCGGCAGATCGCCGACGGCGGCCCGGTCACGGTGACGCATCCGGATATCACCCGCTACTTCATGACCATCCCCGAGGCCGTGCAACTGGTCATCCAGGCCGGCAGCATGGCCGAGGGCGGTGACGTGTTCGTGCTGGACATGGGCGAGCCGGTAAAAATCGCGCATCTC
>NZ_JBDODP010000004.1:0-142496 GCF_044582135.1 Guyparkeria halopsychrophila
TGCGGGCCTTCGAGCCCGGACGATGTCCGGACTCGAAGCCTCGCGACCGGCGGCCGGCTTCGGGGCCGGCTCGACGTGACTTCCTGTCACGGCGAGCCTCGGAGCGACGTCCCTGTCGCCCCGCCCCCGAGCCACCCACCTGCCGCGAGGCAGGACGCAAGGGGGCTGGTTCCCGGCCATCGGGTGGCGTGACACAAATCCCCAAGGGAGCTGGGGCTCTGGAGCCACGCTCTCCGCCTAATCGAAGGGTCGAGTCCCCCTTGTGCCTTGCCTCGCGAGCGAGGGATTGCAGGGTCGGGCTCGCATGGACGCGAGCCCGAGGTTCGCCGCGACACGACGTCGCGTCGAACCGACCCGTTCGCAATCGCTCGTTTGCGAGCCTGATCGTCGCGGATCACATCCGCGGCGATCAGGCCCGAAGGGCCAAGGCGCCGGGGTTTCCTTCTTTTCGGGTGTTTTCTTGGACAAGCAAGAAAATACCCTCGTGCGCCGGGCACGGCGGCAACTCTCTGCCTGCTCGCCTAACCGGCGCGCGAAACACCATCCAGCGGCCCAAAGGCACATGTCCGCCAAGACCGCGTGCGCGACGCGAGCCTTCTCGAACGGGAACGGCCGCTGACGCGGCCTTCGCGGGCGAGGCCCGCTCCCACAATGGCTGGGTGGTGCCGCGCCTTGGCCATGAGGCCCGCCAAGAAGGTGCGCACTCGAAACAAGCCGCCGCTGGCAGTTATATTGCCCTTGCCGTATCGCCGAGCCGATAACCGAACATCCACCCGCCCATCAACCCCAGTCGGAGCCCCTCGATGCCCCAGTCCGAGAAGATCCAGCAGCTTGCCGAGGCATTTTGGCGTTTTGAACACGGTGAGGTCGACGCCGGATCATTGTGCGACGACCTGGCCGCGGTGCGAGATCAGGACATCGCCCGGGCGATGGCCGAGCTGGATCGCGACGGCATGGGCCGTGTGCTGGACCTGTTGCCGGCCGAGCGGCGGGCCGAGGTGTTCGGTTTTCTCGAGCCGCGGACTCAATTCGCGCTGACCGAGCGGCTGGACGACGAGACCGCGCGGGAGTTGATCGAGGGCCTGCGCCCGGACAACCTCACCGCGCTGCTCGAGGACCTTTCGCCGGAGGAGGGCGAGGCGGTGGTGCGCCGACTCAGCCCGGAGCGGGTCGGGCAGGCGATGCGGCTGCTGGGCTATCCGCCGGAGAGTGCCGGCCGGCTGATGACGCCGGATTTCATCGCGTTGCGACCCGACTGGACCTTGTCGCATGCACTGGCGCACGTGCAGGGGCATAGCGGGCGCAGCGAGACGGTGGATGTCCTGTTCATCACCGACGGGCATGGCCGACTGCTCGGCTGGGCGGGCCTGCGCACGCTGGTGCTGGGCGACCCGCAGGCGAAGGTCGAGTCCCTGCTCGGCGACGAGCCGGTGAGCATCGTCGTCTCCGAGGATCGCGAGGAGGCGGCCCGCCTGATCCAGCATTACGATCTGACCGCGCTGCCCGTGGTCGACGACGCTGGGGTGCTGCTGGGGATGGTGACCATCGACGACGTGATGGACGTGGTCGAGGAGGAGGCCACCGAGGACATCCACAAGCTCGGCGGCCTGGGCGCAAAGCATCTGAGCCTGCGCGGGGCCTCGATCCTCGAGCTGTTCAAGAAACGCATCGGCTGGCTGTTGCTGCTGGTGTTTGTCGCCATCTTCGCCGCCGGGGCGGTGTCCCAGTTCGAGGAGACGCTGGAGGCGGCGGTGGTGCTGACCTTCTTCCTGCCGCTGATCATTGGCTCGGGTGGCAACGCCGGCTCGCAGGGGGCGACCATGATGGTGCGTGCCCTGGCCACCGGGGACGTGGGGCCCAAGGACTGGCTCAAGCTGTGGGTGCGGGAACTGGGCGTGGCCAGCGCGTTGGGCGTGACCATGGGGGCGGCGGCCTGGGGTATCGGGCTGTTCTACGGCGGCACCATGTTGGCCAATGTGGTTTTGCTGTCGATGATCGCGGTGGTGATCTTCGGCAGCATGGTGGGCATGTTGCTGCCGTTCCTGCTTACCCGATTCCGCCTCGACCCGGCCACGGCCTCGGCCCCGCTGATCACCTCGATTGCCGACATCGGCGGCATCCTGATCTATTTCGGCATCGCCACCGCCTGGATCGAGGCGGCACCGGTGGGCTGAGGTTGCCCGCCGGGCGAGGGGTAGGTCGTCCCTCCATGAGGACGGCCGGGCCGTCGCTGCTGCCAAAGGGCTGGAACATCGGCTGGCTGCTTGTGTTTCTGGTGCTAATGTTTGACAGACGTTTCACTTTGCCGAGGAGGCCGCCGTCATGTTCGTAAACGAGCCCATGTTGGACGTGCTGCTGCGAGGCGTGATCCTGACCGCGCTGGCCATGTCCTGGGTCGTGCTGCTGGTGCGCATCAATGGGCTGCGGTCGTTCTCGAAAATGACCAATTTCGACTTCGTGATGACGATCGCGGTTGGCTCCATGCTTGCCGGCGCGAGCCAGTCCACCAGCTGGACGGCTTTCGCCCAGACGTTTGTCGCCATGGCGATGCTGTTTGTCGTGCAATATTCGACCGCTCGGTTGCGCAGTGCGTCGCCCACGTTCAGCCGAGTGGTGCAAAACGTGCCGGTGGTGCTGATGCGCGACGGCCAGATCTTGGAGGAGGCGCTGGCGGAAACGCGCGTTGCAAAGGGCGATCTGATCGCCAAGCTCCGAGAAGCGAACGTGCTCGATTTTTCCGAGGTGCGCGCCGTTGTCCTGGAAACGACCGGGGACATATCGGTCCTCCATGGCCAGAAAAGCGTGGATGAGCTTTTGCAAGGCACCCGCCGCGTCGATCGGTAAGGGGCTCCTCGATCACCCTCCGCCGGACCCACAACGGCATTACCTAGCCACCTGCGGCCCTCCCCGCATGCGGGGCAGCGCCACTCCTGCCTTGCATTGACCCCCTCGAAGACCGGGACAGTTGGTTGGTTGCCCTACCTCGTCCGATTGCCCGGGTCGTTAACGGTGTGGGGCCACCAGTCAGGTCCTCCGTGCCGGCAAAACGCCGGCCTATCTCGGTTGGACAAGTACTTAAGGCCTGTGGTCGGGGAGATTTCAGGAGGCAACGCGGCACTCCTCAGTGTTTGTCGTGTCTAGAGTGGAGTCACACGCGATACGCCACGGAGGAGCAAGTAATGAGTCAGAACAAGCAGACGAGCGGCATGGGTTGGGGACGCTTTGCGGGGATGATCGCGACGTCGACCTTCATCATGTTTTTCTTGATGTATCAGCTCGTGTTCTCGTTGGACCACGCCACGTTCAGCACGAACCGCCTGATTGCCTCCTTGCTGATGGGCTGCGTCATGGCCGTCGTGATGCTGGCCTTCATGTGGCCGATGTACAAAGGCGTGAAGCTCAAGGTGGCGGTGGTCGTTGTGGCCGCATTGGTGGCCGTGGCACTGCTGTTCACGAATAGGGGCCAAGCGGTGGTCGGGGATACCGAGTACATGAAGTCCATGATTCCCCACCACTCGATTGCCATCAACAGTTCGCGCAAGGCAAGCATCAGCGATCCGCGCGTTCGCGAGCTGGCCGACGAAATCATCGCGGCGCAGGTGCGCGAAATCGAGCTGATGAAGCGGCTCCTGGAAGATATCGATCAAAATGGCGAGCGAGGCGAGGTGGACCTGCCCCCCCGTTCCACCGAGATCACCCCTGAAATGGAGCGCAAGATCCAGGAAGCGATGCAGTGACCGACGCAAACGGGCGGTGTCGTTGACCGTTGGCGCCAGGGGCGGGGTTACTTCTTGTCCTTCGCCCCGTGCAACGAGTTCTCTACGGCTTGCGCCGCGATCCGCATCACCTCGATCCGCGCATAGCGCTTGTCGTTGGCCGGGATGATGTGCCACGGCGCGTACTCGGTGGAGGTGCGGATCACCATCTCGTTGATCGCGGCCTTGTAGTCGTCCCATTTTTCCCGATTGCGCCAATCGTCGGCGGTGATCTTGTGCTGCTTGTAGGGGGTCTGCTGGCGGGCCTCGAAACGTTTTAGCTGCTCCTCGGGCGTGATGTTGAGCCAGAACTTGAGCAGGATGACGCCGTGGTCGGCGAGCTGCTCCTCGAAGGTGTTGATCTCGTGGTAGGCGCGGGCCCAGTCGGGCTGGGGGGCGAGCCCCTCGACCCGTTCAACCAGCACCCGGCCGTACCAGGATCGGTCGAAGATGCTCCAGTAACCGTCGCGCGGCACGTGTCGCCAGAAGCGCCACAGGTAGTGGTGGCCGTCTTCCTCGTCCGTGGGTGCGGCGATGGGGATCACGCGGTAGAGCCGGGCGTCGAGCGCCTCGGTGAGCCGGCGGATGGCGCCGCCCTTGCCGGCGGCGTCCCAGCCCTCGAACAGGGCGACCACCGGCCGGCGCGCCTCGAATCCCTGCCATCCCAACCGGTTGAGTTGGGCGTCGAGTGACTCCTTGCGTTGCTTGTAGTCGGCCTTGTCCAGCGCGAGGTCGTCGGGGACGTGGTCGACGATGGTGCGCCGGGCGCTGTCGGCCTCGGGTAGGGCCGGCGAGTGCGAGACCTTGATGGGGTTTTCCCCGGCCCCATTGGCCAGGCGGGTGTCGATGGCGCGCAGCAGGGTCTTGCCGGCGGTCAGATCGCGGAAGTGCGGGTCGGTGGCCTCGATCAAGAACCACGGCGCCTCGCCGGTGTCCGTCTCGCGCACCACGCGGGCGGCGATGTCGATGAACTGGTCGTAGTGGTTGGCCTCCTTGGCCGTTTCCGGCGCCATGTGCCAGTGGCTGGCGGGATCCTTGCGGCGTTCCTTGACCCGGCGGGCCTGCTCACGCGCCGGCAGGTGAAACCAGAACTTCACCAGCAGCACGCCGCCGTTGATCAGCATGTGCTCGGTCTCGCGGATGCGCTCGAGCTCGCCGCTGACGCCGTCTTCCTCCAGGCGGCCGTGCTGGGCATCCTCGATCAGGTGCTGATACCAGCCACCGAACAGCACGCCGATCTCGCCGCCCGCCGGCATCACCCGCCAGTAGCGCCACCAGCGCGGGCGCTGCTTTTCCTCGTCGGTCTCGTCCCAAAAGACGTGCGTCTGCACGCCGCGCGAGTCCAGCCACTCGAGCAGGTGGTTGATCAGCTCGCCCTTGCCGGCACCGGCCACGCCGTTGATCAGCAGCAGCACCGGCAGGTTGGCGGCCCGCGCCCGGCGCTGGGCGTCGAGCAGCTGCAGGCGCAAGGACGGCTCGGCGTCCTTGAAGTCGGCCTTGGAGAGGCTGCGGCCCAGTTCGGCGGCTTCGAACATTTGGTTTCCTGCATCGTTGGGACAGAGGCAAGCCTAGCACTGCACGGTCCGCTTGCCCGATGCCGCATTACGCCCCGGCCTGTGCCATTCTCGGACTCTACTCTCGAAAGAGTTGATCTCATGAGTCGAATACCCACGCTTTTGCTGCCGCTGGTCTTGCTGGGATTCATGGCGGGCGGTGTGGCGTCTGCTGAGAATCGGCTGGCGGAGACCGCCTCGGATTACCTGCGCGACCATGCCGACAACCCGGTGGATTGGTATCCCTGGAATGAAGAGGCGCTGCGGCTGGCCCGCGAGCAGGACAAGCCGATCTTCGTCTCGGTGGGCTATTCCACCTGCTTTTGGTGCCACGTCGCCAAGCGCGAGATCTACGAGGACCCCGAGATCGCCGCGGCGATGAACGAAGGCTTCATCAACATCAAGATCGACCGCGAGCAGCGCCCCGACCTCGACCGCGTGCTGATGGCCGCCACGCGGGCGCTGGGCGAGGGCGGCGGCTGGCCCAACAACGTCTTTCTCACGCCGGAGCTCGAGCCGTTCTTCGCCGGCAGCTACTTCCCGCCCGAGCCGTTGCCCGGTCGCGAGAGCTTCCCGCAGATCCTCGAGCGCCTGTCCGACCAATGGCGGGCGAATCGCGAGCCGCTGCTCGAGCGGGCCGCACATACGGCCGAGGCGTTGCGGGCGGGGGCGGACGCCAGCCTGGCGCCGGAGCGCATCGACCCGGCCGGCTGGCAGGCGCGTGCCATCGAGGCGCTGGAAGGCCAGTTCGATGCGCTGGTGGGTGGCTTCGCGCCGCCGGGTCAGTCGAGCCGTTTCCCGCAGTCACCGCGGCTGGCGTTGCTGATCTCGGCGCTCGATGACGAGGAACAGGCCGCAACGGCCGAACAGATGCTGCGCCAGACGCTGGTGGCGATGAGCATCGGCGCGCTGTTCGATCACGTCGGCGGCGGGTTCCACCGCTACACCGTCGATCCCGAGTGGGCGATTCCGCATTTCGAGAAGATGCTGATCGACAACGCCCAGCTGATCGGCCACTACGCCCGGACCGGGCAGCGGCTGGACGAGGACTGGTTCGGCGATGTCGCCGAGCGCAGCGTGGCGTATCTCAAGCGTCGGCTACGGGCGGATGAGGGTGGCTATTTCACCGCGGAGAACGCTGAACTCGATGGTATCGAGGGCAAGAGCTACGTCTTTACCGCCGACGAGATCCGCGCGGTGTTGGGCGAGGACGCCGAGGCATTCCTCGATTGGCATCAGTTGGCTGCCTTGCCGGAAAGCCGGATCGATCACGAGTTGCCCGAGGGCGGCGCGGTGAACCTGGCCGTGGGCCGGGCGTACGGGGCGTTCGAGGGCGGCGAGCTGGCCGAGTCGGTCGCCGGATTCGAGGCGGATTACGCGGCCCTGCTCGAGGCGCGCCAGGCGCGCGGTCTGCCGCAGCGCGATCGCAAGCGGGTCGCCGAGTTCAACGCCCTGACCGGCCTGGGGCTGTTGGCGGCCGCCCAGCCACTCGATCGGGGCGACTGGCACGAGCAGGCGTTGGCGGTGGGTGACTGGCTCTGGACGACGCTCTGGGATGCCGACGCGCAGCACTTGTATCGACAGGCCTACGCAGGCGGGGTCTCCGGCGAGGCGTTCCTTTCCGATCACGCAGCCGCCGGTCGCTTGATGCTGGCGTTGTACGGGTCAAGTCACGACATCCGCTGGCTGTTCCGCGCGCAGCGAATCGCCGCGACCATCGAGCGCGATTATCTCGACGAGTCGGGGCGACTGCACGAACGCCCGCCGCAATCGGGCGGCGGGTTGCCGCTCTCGCCGCCGCTGGTGGGTGACGATGCCTCGCCGTCGGGGCATTCGCAGGCGGTGGTGTTCCTGCTCGATCTGGGCGTGTTGCTTGACGATGCGGCGCGCCAGGAGCGGGCCGTGCGCGCGCTGGCGGGGTTCGCCGCCGAGGTGGATGCCGCGCCGGCCGACTGGGGCTTTCTGGTTGGGGCACTGGCCCGGCCGTCACGCGCCGAGGTGGTGACGCGCGAGGCGGCGCGACTGTCCGAGGCGACCGAGACCACCGGCGGGCCGGGCGAGACGCGCGATCACGTCGACGTCGAGGCGCGCATGATCGAGTGCGGTGCGGCCATTGGGGTGCGCCTCGCCATCGACGAGGGCTTTCACATCAATGCCAACCCGGCCAGCGAGGACTTCCTGGTGCCGACGCGGATCACGGCGCTGGATGGCGAGATCGGACCGATCGACTACCCGCCTGGCAAGCCGTTTCGCGCCGAGTTCGCTCGCTCGGCGATCGATGTCTTTGAGGGGTTGCTCGAGTTGCGGGTGCCCGTGATTGGCGAGATGCCGACGCGCCTGCGCGTCGATCTGCAGGCCTGCGATGACCGGGTTTGTCTGGCGCCGGACGAGGTGGAGGTCGCCGTCGACCGGGGTGACGAATAGCGGCCTACGGTGGCTGTAGGAGCGGCTTTAGCCGCGACATGCTGAGGCGCCACCCGATCCCATCGCGGCTAAAGCCGCTCCTACGGCGCCCGCCTCCCACAATGGGGGTTCAGTTGATGGGGTGCCAAACGAAACGGGCCGCGGCCGACCGGGTGGTCAGTCGCGGCCCGTGATTGCCGTCGTCGCGTTGCCAATCAGGCCGAGACGGACGCCGGCTTGCTGTCGGCCGGCTCGTCGAGCTGGCAGCCGTCCGGGATCAGCGGGGTCAGGCCGAGTTTCTCGAACATGGCTTCGTCGGCCGCCGCATCGGCGTTCTCGGTGGTCAGGAGCTTCTCGCCGTAGAAGATGCTGTTGGCACCGGCGAAGAAGCACCAGGCCTGGATTGCCTCGCTCAGGCCCTCGCGGCCGGCGGACAGGCGCACGTGCGAGCTCGGCATCAGGACGCGGGCGACGGCGATGGTGCGGATGAACTCGATCGGGTCGAGTGCCGGGACGTCGGCCATCGGTGTGCCGGGGATGCGCACCAGCATGTTCAGCGGCACGGATTCCGGCGCGCGTTCGAGGTTGGCCAGCGTGGTCAAAAACGAGGCGCGATCCTCGCGCGATTCGCCCATGCCGAGGATGCCGCCGGAGCAGACGTTGATGCCCGCCTCGCGCACGTGATCGAGCGTCTCGAGGCGGTCGTCGATCGAGCGGGTGGTGATCACCTGGTCGTAGAACTCGGCCGAGGTGTCGATGTTGTGGTTGTAGTAGTCGAGACCGGCTTCCTTGAGACGGGTGGCCTGCTGCGGCTTGAGCATGCCGAGCGTGACGCAGGCCTCCATGCCGGTCTCCTTGACCACACGCACCATGTCGATGACGCGCTCGAGCTGGGTGTCGGTGGGGTTGCGCCAGGCCGCGCCCATGCAAAAGCGCGAGGCGCCCTTGTCGCGCGCCCGGCGGGCGGCGGTACGCACCTCGTCGAGCGGCAGTAGGCGTTCGCGCTCGAGCCCCGTGTCATTGCGGGCGCTCTGCGAGCAGTACTTGCAGTCTTCCGGGCAGGCGCCGGTCTTGATCGAGAGCAGGGTGCTGACCTGGACCGCGTTGGGGTCGAAGTGCTCGCGGTGCACCGTCTGGGCCTGAAAAAGCAGGTCGTTGAAGGGCTTGGCGAACAGGTCGAGAGCTTGTTGTTTGCTCCAGCGCGGGCGGGTCATGGGAATCAGTTATCCTCGAACGATTCGGGTGGTTCGGTGAAGGAATCTTCCCAAGTATCTTGCTTGATCCGGTAGAGGTCGTAAAGCGACCAGGGAATCAGGATCACCGAGGCGATCGCCCAGAGGACCAGGTAAAAGGTCAGGCTGGGCGGGGCGAACACGGCGATCACCATGGCGCTGCCGGCCACGCCGTAGAATCGATAGGCGGCCCATTGGGTGTAGTGGCCCACCTTGGGGTTGGGGTGGTGCTTGTTCAGCGCGTAGACCAGCATGGACAGGCCGAACCAGAAGATCGCCAGCGGCAACGGCACGATCATCGCGATGATGTTGCCCCAGTTGAACCACGTGGCGGCCCGTCGGGCGGACTTGCCGGAGATGCGGGTCGGGACGTGTTCATCCTTCGAATTGAGTGACTGGGCGGAAGCATCGTGGTTCATGATGAAACGACCTCTAAATATGCGTATGGGATGCAGATTAGCATGGAATGGATGCCCTCGCGACGGCGGCGCTGGCTGGACGCGCCCTGTCATCTCTGCCGCCTCGATACCGTCGATCCCGACGGCCTGTGCCCGGACTGCCGCCGTGAGTGGCGGGCCGGGCTGGGTCGGCCACGTTGTCGAACCTGCGGACTGAGCCTCGCCGTCGACATGACCGAAAAGGCGGGTACCAAGACCTGCGCTGCCTGTGTCGGTCGGCCCTCGCCGTTCGAGCGCGTGATCGCGGCGGTCGATCTCGATCCGGCGGTGCGCGCGCTGATACACCGCCTCAAATATCGTCAGGATTTCAGCGTCGTGCCGCTGTTGCAAGCCACGCTGCTCGTGGCCGTGGTCGAACAGCTGGATGCGGCGAGACCGGATGCGCTGGTGCCGATGCCGCTGCATCCAAGGCAACGCCGTCGCCGCGGCTTCAACCAGGCCTGGTTGCTGGCTGACGGTGTGGCCCGCGCGACCGGCGTGCCGGTGCTGCGTCGCGGTGTGCGCCGAGTGCGGGACACCGGGTCATTGACTGAGTTGTCGGCACGTGCCCGCCGAGCGGCCCTGCGCGGGGCCTTTGAGGCGGATGGGCCGATGCCCGCTCGGGTGGCGATCATCGACGACGTGCTGACCACCGGGGCGAGTGCCGAGGCGCTGGCCGCGGCACTGCGTCGGGGCGGCGCGCGCACCGTTTCCGTGTGGGCGTTGGCCCGCACGCCCTAGACGCTTTCCCGCCGAGCACCGAATAAGCAAGCAGGTGGCTTGTGCCGTGCCGGGAGTTTGGGTAGAATCTCGCGCCTTGGCCGTCCCGGCCGCGTGCGCCCGTGGTGATTGCCAAATCCCGGTGCGGGGCGGTGGAACGGCGGCCCCGCCAGGGGCAAACCCGAAGACGATCAACCTGAGATGCGGCCCCGGCGGCATCCGACCCAACTTTCGAACCTATACCAGGGGCAGAATCGAGATGAAAGAAGGCATTCACCCGAACTACCAGCCGGTGGTGTTCCAGGACGTCGCGGCGGATTTCGCCATCCTGACCCGTTCGACCATGAAGTCGAGGGAGACCATCAAGTGGGAAGACGGTAACGAGTACCCGCTGGTCAAGATCGACGTATCCTCCGCGAGCCACCCGTTCTTCACCGGCAAGCGCTCCGAGGGCAGCATGGCCAAGCAGGTGGACAAGTTCCGCAATCGCTACGGCCAGAAGAAGTAAGACCGACATGGTCACGTTCCTGCCAATCGGCCGGGCGCAGCAAAAGGGCACCGCGGGTCTTCCCGGTGCCCTTTTTCGTGCGCGCGCGATGGTGTTGACCGGGCTGCTTGCCGCCTTGGTCGTCTCCAGCGGCTGTGTGGCCGAGGAGCCGTCTGGGCGGCCGGTGGGTGACTGTGCCCCGCCGCCCGAGCTGGCGATCGAATCGGCCACGGTCGGTTACGTCAACGATGGCGATACCGTCCGCCTGGCCAACGGCGATCGGGTGCGCCTGGTCGGCATCGATACCCCCGAGATCGGCCGTGACGGCGCGGCCGACGAGCCCATGGCCCGCGAGGCGCAGCAGGCCCTGCGCGCGCTGCTGGCCGAGTCGAGCAATCGTGTCCAGGTGGTCGATGCCACCGAGGGCGAGGATCGCTACGGTCGCCGGCTGTCCTACCTTTACCTGCCCGACGGCCGCTCGGTGCAGGCGCTGCTGCTCGAGCAGGGCGTGGCGATGGCGGTGTTCATCGCGCCGAACCTGGAGTTGGCCGATTGCCTTATTGCCCGCGAGAAGCTCGCGCGGCAGGACGGGCGCGGCATCTGGTCGCTGTCCGCCTACGACCCCGGCCTGCCGAGTGCGGCGGGGATTCCGCAAACGGTGCAGGGCGCGGCGATCGTCCACGGTCGGGTCGAGTCGGTGGGTGAAAGCCGGCGCAACATCTGGCTCAACCTCGAGGGCCGGGTGGCCGTGCGCATCGACAAGGCCGATCTCGAGCGTTTCCCCGGCTGGGATTTCGAGGCGCTGGAAGGCGAGGAACTGCGGGCACGCGGCTGGATCGTGCACGACAGTAACCGCTACCAGGACTGGTTCATTCCGGTGGATTCGGCGCACGCACTTGAGCGCCTCGACTGACAGCGGGTCCTGGAACGAGCAGAGGCACCCGAATGAAAAAAGGGCGAACCCAAGTGGTTCGCCCTTTTCTGTGGGAGCGGCAATCAGCCTACCGTTCGGCCAGCCAGTCGCGCGGGCGCAGGAACTCATCGTAGAGACGCGCCTCCTCGCTGCCCGGTTCGGGGTGATAGTCGTAGCGCCAGTCGGCGCGCGGCGGCATCGACATCAGGATCGACTCGGTGCGCCCACCGGATTGCAGGCCGAACAGCGTGCCGCGGTCGTAGACCAGGTTGAACTCCACGTAGCGCCCGCGGCGGTAGGCCTGGAATGCGCGCTCGCGCTCACCAAAGGGCGTGTCCTTGCGCTTCTCCACCACCGGCAGGTAGGCCGGCAGGTAGTGGTCGCCCACCGAGCGCATAAAGCCGAAGGCGGTGTCGAAGTCGACCTGGCCGTCGGCGCCGTAGTCGTCGAAGAACAGGCCGCCCACGCCGCGTGGCTCGTTGCGGTGCTTGAGCCAGAAGTACTCGTCGCACCACTGCTTGAAGCGCGGGTAGTGGTCGTCGCCGAAGGGTCGGCAGGCCACCTCGGCCTGCTCGTGCCAGTGCACCGCATCCTCGGTAAAACCGTAGTAGGGCGTCAGGTCGAAACCACCGCCGAACCACCACACCGGCTCGACGCCTTCCTTCTGTGCCTGGAAGAAGCGCACGTTGGCGTGCGAGGTGGGCACATAGGGATTGCGCGGGTGGATCACCAGCGAGACGCCCATCGCCTCGAACGAGCCGCCGGCCAGATCCGGCCGGTGGGCCGTGGCCGAGGGCGGCAGCTTGTTGCCGGTCACATGCGAGAAGTTGATCCCGGCGCGCTCGAAGGTGGAGCCGCCCTCGAGGATGCGGCCGCGGCCCTCGCCGTTGAGGTGGTCGCCGGGCGGACGCTTCCAGTCGTCATGCAGAAAGCGCGTGCCGTCTTCCAGGCCTTCCAGGCCGGCGACGATCCGGTCCTGCAGGTCGATGAGGTAGTCACGGATGGCCTGAAGGTCCGCCCGTGTGTCCGCCTGGGTATCCGCCATGTCAGCTCCTGATGGTCCGCCCGGTGGGCCAGTGGATGATCTGCGAGGGTCGGGCGCGCCGGTCGACGCGGCCCGGGATGATCTGGACGTCGGCACGGGCGAACAGCTGCCGCGCCGTCAGCGTGTCACGTGCCGCCGGGCGGCCGCTGATATTGGCGCTGGTCGAGACGATCGGCCCGCCGAAGGCGCGACTGATCGCGCGAGCGGTCTCGTGGGCCGGGACCCGCAGGGCGATCTCCTTGCGCCCGCCGGTCAGCCAGGGCGGCACGCCGTCGGCTGCCGGCACGATCACGGTGCGCGCCGCCGGCCAGTCGGCCACGATGCGCTCCCATTCCTCGGCATCCACCGCGGCGAAGGGCTGGAGCATCTCCGGCGTGTCGGCGATCAGGATCAGCCCCTTGCCCACGTCGCGCTGCTTGAGGGCGAGCAGGCGCATCACCGCGAACGGGTCGAGCGGCGCGCAGCCCAGACCGAAGACCGCCTCGGTCGGGTAGGCGATCAGCCCGCCGCCGTCGAGGTGACGGGCGATCTCGCGCAGCCGGAAGGGCGACGGGATACTCATTCGGCCTTGTCGCCGGAGGCGCTTTTCGGCGCGCTCTTCTTGGCGGCGGTCTTACCGGTCGTGGCCTTCTTGGTCGTGGTCTTTTTCGCCGGGGCCTTCTTCGCCGGGGCCTTCTTGGTTGTGGTCTTGCTCGCCGTCTTCTTGGCCGTCGCCTTAGTGGTCGACTTGGCCGCGGTCTTGGTGGTCGTCGCCTTCTTGGCGGCAGCCTTGGGAGGCGCCTTGCGGCCACGGCCCTTGCGCTCGGGGGCCTTGGCGATCATCTCGATGGCCAGCTCGTGGGTGATCGCCTTGGGGTCGTCGTCCTTGGGGATCTTGGCGTTCTTGTTGCCGTCGGTCACGTAGGGGCCGTAGCGACCGTTGAGCACTTGGATGCCGTCGTCGAACTCATTGATGATGCGGTTCTTCTCGGCGAGCTTCTTGACCTCGATGAGCTCCAGCGCGCGCGGCAGCTCGACGGTGTAGGGGTCGTCTTCCTTGCCCAGTGACGCGAACTTGTTGCCGAACTTCACGTAGGGGCCGAAGCGGCCGACATTGGCCTCGACCGGCTCGCCCTCGGGGGTCTCGCCGAGCTTGCGCGGCAGCTTGAACAGCTCCATGGCCTCGTCGAGCGTGATCGTCGCGATGCTCTGATGCGGGCGAAGCGAGGCGAATTTGGGCTTCTCCTCGTCGTCCTTGGTGCCGATCTGCACGAACGGGCCGAAGCGACCCAGGCGGGCGACCACCGGCTTGCCGCTCTTGGGATCGACGCCGAGTTCGCGACCCTGGGCCGCCTCTTGGCGGGAGACGTTCTGCTGGGTGTGCTCGATGCGCTTGGCGAACGGCTCCCAGAATTCGCGCAGCAGCGGCACCCAGTCCATCTCGCCACGCGAGACGGCATCGAGCTCGTCCTCGAGCTTGGCGGTGAACTCGTAGTCGACCACGTCGCGGAAGTATTCGGTGAGAAAGCCGTTGACCACCCGGCCCATGTCGGTGGGGCGGAAGCGGCGCTGTTCCAGTTCGACGTATTCGCGCGAGCGCAGCGTGGAGATGATGCTGGCGTAGGTCGACGGGCGACCGATGCCGTACTGCTCCAGCGTCTTGACCAGGCTCGCCTCGGTAAAGCGCGGCGGCGGCTCGGTGAAGTGCTGGGTGGCGTTGATCGCGGCGAGTTCGATCTGCTGACCTTCCTCCAGCGGCGGCAGGCGGCGGTCGTCATCCTTGTCGGATGCCTGGTCGTCCTCGTCCTCGCGGTAGGCGGCAATAAAGCCCGGGAACTTCAGGGTCGAGCCGGTCGCACGGAAGCTGTGCTCGTCACCGGCCGACAGGTCGACGGAGACCTGGTCGAAGATCGCCGGGTTCATCTGCGAGGCCAGCGTCCGTTTGAAGATCATCTCGTAGAGACGGAACTGGTCGCGGTTGAGGAAGGCGCGCACCTTGTCCGGCGTGTTGGCGATCGAGGTCGGGCGAATCGCCTCGTGGGCCTCCTGCGCGTTCTTCGACTTGGTGCGGTACTGGTTGGGGGTCTCCGGCACGTAGTCGGCGCCGTAGCTCTCGCCGATGTGATGGCGGATCTCGCCGATGGCATCGTTCGACAGGTTGACCGAGTCGGTTCGCATGTAGGTGATCAGGCCCACGGTGCCCTGGCCGATGTCGACGCCCTCGTAGAGCTCCTGGGCGGTGCGCATGGCGCGTGACGCGGTTAGGCCGAGCTTGCGCACCCCCTCCTGTTGCATGGTGGAGGTGGTGAACGGCGGGGCGGCGTGGCGCTTGCGCTCGCGGCGGTCGACCTTGGCGACGGTGAGCTTGCCACCGGCGGCGGCCTCGAGGCGTTCCCGCGCGGACATGGCGCTGGCCTCGTCCTCGAGGGTGAACTGCGCGACCTTCTTACCGTCGAGCTCGTAGAGGCGGGCGGCGAATGGTTGATCCTTGGTACGGCAGTCGGCGGCAATCGACCAGTATTCGCGCGCCGTGAAGGCCTCGATCTCTTGCTCGCGCTCGACGATCATCCGCAGGGCCGGGCTCTGCACGCGGCCGGCCGACAGGCCCGGATTGATCTTCTTCCACAGCAGCGGCGAGAGGTTGAAGCCCACCAGGTAGTCGAGTGCGCGGCGCGCCTGCTGGGCGTCGATCAGGTCTTCGGACAGCCCGCGCGGGTTGGCGATGGCCTCCTGCACGGCGCGCTTGGTGATCTCGTAGAACACCACGCGCTTGGCCTCGCGCCCCTCGAGCAGGCCGGCCTCCTTGAGCAACTCGTAGAGGTGCCAGGAAATGGCCTCGCCTTCGCGGTCGGGGTCAGTGGCCAGCAGCAGGGTGTCGGCCTTCTTGATCGCCTTCTTGATGGCATCGACGTGCTTTTTGTTCTTGTCGATGACCGTGTAGTTCATCGCGAAGTCGTTGTCGGGGTCGACCGCGCCGTTTTTGGGCACGAGATCCCGCACGTGGCCGTAGGAGGCCAGGACTTCGTAGCCGGGGCCGAGGTATTTCTTGATCGTCTTGGCCTTGGCAGGCGACTCGACGATGACGAGATTTTCGCTCATAGAATATCTTCGTTGTTTGGGGAAGGTCTGCGCGAATCCGATATCGCTCTGCGTGCCTTGATGCTGTCCGGCTCAATGCGCACCAAGCCAGAGTGGCATCGTATTCGTGCCGCCCCTTCCTTAATGCAGGATGGCGGCGTCTTCGAAGACGAGGTCTTCCATCCAGGCAAAGGCCTGTTCCTCGCCGGGTTTGGCGAACAGGACCAGCAGGACGATCCACTTGAGACGCTCGACGTCGATTTCGTCTTCGCCGAGGGCCATGGCGCGCTCGATCACCGTCTCGCGAGCCGACGGCGAGAGCACCCCGATCTGCTCGAGTTGCATCACAAAGCCGCGCGCATCGACGTCGAGCATCATCTGCTCGTCGTCACTGTAGACCCGAAATGCCTGGTCGCGTTCAGGACCGGACTCGCTGCCCTGTTCAAGCACGCCTTCGAGCCAGGCGAACGCGTGCTCGATCTCGTCGTGGTCGAAGCCCGCTTCCAGCAGCTTCATCTGCAGGCCGGCACGCTCGTTTTGCGGGGGGAAGCGGTCTTCGTCTTCCATGTAATTCTCGAAGAGGAACATCAACAGGTCGAGAACGGTCTCTTTCATCGGCTCACCGGGAAATGATGGCTTGAGTCTGCGCACGCGAGCGGGAATGCATGGGGGCGGCGGCAGGCGCGGTCGGCGGGTGCACTAGCTCGTGCGGACGTAGAGGCCGCCGGTCAGGGTGGACACATCTCCCGCCAGTTCAAGCATGAGGAGGATGGAGGAAACCTCACCGGCGGTCAATCCGCTCGCCGCGATCAGGGTGTCGGCCGGTTGCGGGTCATGGCCGAGCAGATCGAGGATGCGCTGCTGGTCCGGATCGCGCGACGGAGTGGGCGCTTCGGTCGTCGCGTCGATGGTTCGTTCCATCGGCATGGCGGTCGCTTCCAGTTGACGACGCAGGGTCGGTGCCAGTTCCTCGAGCAGGTCCTGGCCGGTTTCGACCAGCTTGGCGCCCTCGCGGATCAGGCGGTGGCAACCGCGGGCCAGCGGGTTGTGGATCGAACCGGGAATGGCGAAGACGTCGCGGCCTTGTTCGCCGGCCAGGCGGGCGGTGATCAGCGAGCCGCTCTTGACCGAGGCCTCGACCACCAGCACGCCGCTGGCCAGCCCACTAATGAGCCGATTGCGCCTGGGGAAATGCCCACGGCGCGGCTCGGTGCCCGGCAGCCATTCAGAGAGGATCAGCCCGCCGGCGGCGACGATCTCCTCGGCCAGCGAGGCGTGTTCGAGGGGATAGATGCGGTCGGGCCCCGAGCCCAGCACGGCGATGGTGATGCCGTCGGCATCCAGGGCACCGCGATGCGCCTCGCCGTCCACGCCCAGGGCCAGCCCGCTGGTGATCACCAGCCCTTGCGCGGCCAGGTGGCGGGCGAAGGCGCGGGCGTTCTGGCGTCCGCCGGTGGTGGGCGTGCGCGAGCCGACCATCGCGATCTGCGGCTCGCCGAGCGCGGCGATGCGACCGCGGGCAAACAGCGCGGACGGGGCGTCGGGAATGTCCTCGAGGGCGGTGGGGAAGTGAGGGTCGCCCCGGGCGATCAGGTGGTGGGTCTCATCGGCGGCCAGCCAGTCGCTGATGGTCGCGACCTTCTCGGCATCCGGGCGTGCCTGAATGACGCTCTCGGGCAGTCCCGCGTGGCGCCATTCGCGGCGCGGGCTGTCGAGGGCACTTTGGGGCGTGCCGAAGTGCGCCAGCAACAGACCCAGCCGCTTCGGGCCCATGCCGTGGGTCGCCAGCAGTTCGATCAGCGCCGCGGTCTCGACGCCGGTGCCCGGGCTGGTTGCTCGGGAGTCGGGCGAGGCGTCCGTCGAGGAGGTCGGTGCGGGAGGCACCGGTTAGAGGCGACTTCCCTGGACCGGGGTCTGGGCCAGATCGCCCTCGTGGATCGGCTGGGTGGCCTTGATCACCAGCGCGTAGCTGGCGCGGTCGTAGGCGCGGAAGATCATGGCGGTGCCGATCGGGTAATCCGGCAGCAGCACGGCCGGGCCGTGGGTAGCCTCGCGGCCATTCTCGTCGGCATCACGCTCGGTGAAGCGGTCCTCGACCACGCGGCCGCGCCTGCTGATCTGCAGCAGGTCGCCGGCGGTCACGCCCGATTCGACGCCGCGGTCGATCACGACTACCTGTCGATTGCCCACCTGGGTAATGGCATCCGGCAGCAGGATGATGCGCGCGTCGATCGGGAAGGCCGGAATTTGCGGCGTGACGTCGCGATGGAAGGCCTCGTCGGTCATTTCGACCAAGCGGTCGCCTTCGCCCACTTCACGCACGGTGTCTTCGAGCTCGACGGTGGTCGGGTCGTCGATCTCGACCACATTGGCCTCGCCCTTGAAGATCGCGCGATAGCCGAGGTGCTCGCCGGTGCGGCCGTCGACCAGTGCCTTGCCTTGCTCGACGACCGCAAAGCGCTGCTGTGAACCGTCGAGCGGCGGGCGGACGTAGACCGTGTCGCCGCTGCTGGCGTGAATGGAGCCTTCCCGGTTGGCGAGGATATAGGGTGCGGCCTCGAACTCGTCCTCGCTCATCACCTGGTCGTGACTGAGGAACGGGCGCACCAGCTCGAGCGGCACCGCGGCCACCGCCGGCGGCAGCGATTCGTAGCGGATGTGCGGGCGCAGTCCGACGGCTAGCCGCGGGCGATCGCCGACAAAGACGATCTGGATGCGGTCGCCCGGGTAGATGCGGTGCGGGTTGGCGATCTCCGAGTTGGCGTACCAGATCTCGGGCCAGTAATAGGGGTCTTTGAGAAAGTGGTTGGCGATCGACCAGAGGGTGTCGCCTTTCTTGACCACGTAGTCTTCCGCGGCCAGGTTGCGGAACTGGTCGTGGGTTTCCTCGGCGGAGAGGGTCCGCTTGACCGGGCCGCGCTCGGCGCCCAGCGGCAGGGTGTCGGCTGACATGGGCTCGCGCGGGTTGACCACGTCGTCCTCGGTCAGGGCGCAGCCGGTGAGGCCGCCGGCCAGCGGCACGAGGCCCGCCAGCGCGAGTGCCGGGGCGAGTGCCAGGGAGAGTCCTTTGGTCGATCTCATCGTTACAACGTCCTTGGTGTCCGGCCGAGAGCAGCCCGTGTGCGGACTGTCCCCCGTGATTGTCGACATTCATCTGGGTTCTGCCGAGTGCTGGCGTACAATGTATCCCCAAATACGGCTTGTTGTAAAAGATTTTGCCCCCACCGTCCAGTCGGCCAGCGGGCGAACGAATGGCCGTTCCAGTGACCCCGCCGTGGCGCCTACACCGAACCCAGTGACCGACGTATGAGTCTGCGAGACATCCTCATCTACCCCGACGACCGCCTGCGCGAGATTGCCCGCCCGGTCGATTCCTTCGAGCCCGCGTTGGCCGAACTGGTCGCCGACATGTTCGAGACCATGTACCAGGAGAGCGGCATCGGGCTGGCCGCCACCCAGATCGACGAGCATCGGCGGCTGTTCGTGGCCGACGTGAGCGAGGATCGCAGCGGGGCGATGGCGTTCGTCAATCCCGAGATCGTGGCCCGCTCGGGAGAGGTCGAGTCGGAAGAGGGTTGCCTGTCGATCCCGGGGATCAACGAGACCATTTCGCGCGCCGAACGCATCCGCGTGCGCGCCCGGGACGAGAAGGGCAAGGCCATCGAGCAGGATATCGACGGGCTGCTCGCCATCTGCTTCCAGCACGAGCTCGACCACCTTGATGGTCGACTGTTCATCGACTACCTCTCGCCGCTCAAGCAGCAGCGCATCCGCAAGAAGATGGAAAAGGCCGCGCGCCGGGAGCGTGTATGAGCCTGCGCGTGGTCTACTGCGGCACGCCCGATTTCGCCGTGCCGGCGCTCGAGGCGTTGGCGCGTCTCGACGAGATTGGCGGTGAGACGCTCGAACTGGTCGCCGCCTACACCCAGCCCGACCGACCGTCCGGACGGGGCAAGAAGCTCACCGCCTCGCCCGTCAAGCAGGCGGCCCTCGAGCTGGGCCTGCCGGTCGAGCAGCCGCTGACGCTGAAAGACGAGGCCGCCCAAACACGGCTGGCCGAGTATCGGCCCGACCTGCTGGTCGTCGCCGCCTACGGGCTGATCCTGCCGCCGGCCGTGCTTGAGATGCCGCGTCTCGGCGCGGTCAATATCCATGCCTCGCTGCTGCCGCGCTGGCGCGGTGCCGCCCCGATCAATCGCGCCATCGAGGCGGGTGACGCCGAGACCGGTATCACCATCATGCAGATGGAAGCCGGGCTGGATACCGGCCCGATGTGGCTCAAGCGCATCGAGCCGATCCACCCCGAAGACACCGCCGCGACGCTCCACGATCGCCTCGCCCCCTTGGGCGCGCAGGCATTGATTGAGGCGCTGCCGGCCTTCATCCGGGGCGACGGCGCCCCCGAGCCGCAAGACGATGCGCGGGCCTGTTATGCCGCCAAGCTCGCCAAGCCCGAGGCAAAGGTCGACTGGCGCGAGCCGGCCGAGCTGATCGAGCGCCGCGTGCGCGCCTTCAATCCCTGGCCCGTCGCCCAGACCACGTGGGACGGCGAGCCGTTGCGCCTCTGGGGGGCGCGCACGGTCGATGGCCGCGATGACGCGACACCCGGCGAGGTGGTCGAGCTGAGCGCAGACGGCCTCGTGGTGCAGACCGGCAGCGGCGGCCTGGAATTGACCCGTGTGCAGCGTGCCGGGGGGCGGCCGATCGCCGCTGCCGATTTCGCCCGAGGGCGCGATCTGTTGGGGGTGCGGCTTGGCGGATAATCCACAGGCCGATGGTCAGCCCAAGCGCCGCCCCGACGCTCAACGAGGGCGCCCGCGTCGCCGGCCCAGTGGTGCGGATCACGGCGGACCGCCGCGCTCGCCCGAGGCCCTGGTCGCGGAGGGGTTGTTGCAGGTCGTCAATCATGGCCGCTCCCTCGATCACGTGCTGCCCGACCTGGCCGCGCGGGCTCAGGCGGCGCACCGCAGCGTGGTGCAGGCGATGAGTTACGAGGTGTTGCGCCACTACGAGCCGCTGGCCTGGTGGCGCGACCAGCTGCTTGATCGCCCCCTCAACCCCCGTGCCGCCGAGGTCGGGATGCTGCTGCTGGTCGGTCTCGAGCGCCTGACCGGGTCCAAGCGTGAACCCTCGCGCGTGGTCAATGCCGCCGTGCATGCCGCCCGCGAACTCAATCAAAACTGGGCAACGGGACTGGTCAATGCGGTCCTGCGACGCGCCGTGCGTCAGATCGAGGCCGGCGAAACGCCGTTCGACAATGCGCCGCCCGCCGTACGTGCCCGTCTACCGGACTGGCTGTTCGGCATGCTGTCGAACGACTGGGGCGAGGCGCGCAGTATCGAACTGGGCGAGCAACTGGCCACGCATCCGCCCATGACCCTGCGGGTGAATGCCGCCGAGCAGAGCGTGTCCGCCTATCTAGAGCGTCTGGCCGAGGAATCGGTCGAGGCCAGCGCGACGCGTCACGCGCCCCACGGGGTGGCCCTGGCCACGCCGCTGGATGTCGAGCGGCTGCCGGGCTTTCACCAGGGCGAGGTGTCGGTGCAGGACGAGGCCGCCCAATTGGTCGTTGACCTGATGGACCTGTCACCGGGGCTGCGCGTGCTGGATGCCTGCTGCGCGCCGGGCGGCAAGACGCTGGCGATGCTCGATGCCGAGCCGGCCGTGCAGATGACGGCGGTGGACATCGACGTCACCCGGCTGGCGCGGGTCCAGGACAACCTCGAACGCTCCGGGCGGTACGCCGAGCTGGTCTGCGCCGATCTGACGGCGCAATCGATCGAGCCCCCGGCGAGCTTCGACCGCATCCTGGCCGACGTGCCCTGTTCGGCCACCGGCGTGATCCGGCGCCACCCGGATATCAAGCGCCTGCGCCGCCCCGAGGATCTGGGTGTCCTGGTGCGCCGGCAACGCGAGATCCTGGAACGGCTGTGGGCGTTGCTGCAGCCGGGCGGACGCCTGGTCTATGCGACCTGCTCGATCCTCAAGCGCGAGAACGCCACGCAGGTCGAGTCCTTCCTGCGCGATCACCCGGACGCGGTGGCGGTGGCGCTGGATGTCGACTGGGGCGAGCCGCAATCGGTCGGCCGACAACTGTTCCCGCAGGTCGACGGGCACGACGGCTTTTATTACGCCGTGCTGGAAAAGCCGGTGGCCAACGGATGATGTCGGCCCGCGTGTCACGCCCGGGTTGGTTGTTCCTGATGCTCGTGGTCGGGCTCGGCGGCTCGACCGGGGTGCACGCGGATGCCCGGGTGATCGACGTGCACGCCGAGGTGCGCGAGGAGTCGGTGTTCCTGGATGCCAACCTGGAGTTGTCACTGGGCAGCGAGGTGATCGAGGCGCTGCGCAACTCGATTGCCCTGAATCTGATCGTCGAGGCCGAGATCGCCGAACCGCGCGAATGGCTCTGGGACCGGCGCCTGCTGCGCGATCGGCGGCGGCTGCGCCTCGAATATCACGCGCTTTCCCGGACCTGGATGGTGACCGACTTTCACGCCCGCGAGACGCATACCTTCTCCGAGCTGGCCGGCGCGGTCGAGTCGCTCGCTCGCGTGCGCGCCTGGCGGCTGGGGCCCTGGGCGCCGCTGGCCGATAGGCCCCGCCTGCTGGGCAAGCTGCGCGTGACGCTGGACGTCAACAAGCTGCCCCTGCCACTGCGCGTCCCGGCGCTGTTCGAGGACGCCTGGGATCTCGACAGTGACTGGTTCCTGTGGGGGCTTTCGGAGGTGCGGCGATGACGCGTCTGGGGCGTCGTCTGCAGCGCTGGGTGGGGCGTGCCATCCCGCCGATCAGCGCGACGGTCATCGTGCTGCTGCTGGTGCTCCTGTACCTGGTTTCCGACTCGCTGCGCGCCGTCGAGCAGCCCGAGGGGCTGTTCCTGGCGCTCTTGGGCGTCAGTGCGGTGGGGCTCTTGTTCCTCGCCATCGTGGTGCTCTGGCACATCGTCCGGCTGATTCGCGATTATCGCCGTGGCACGCCCGGTTCCCGATTGACCGCGCGCCTGGTGGTGACCTTCGTCGCGCTGTCGGTGGTGCCGGTGGCAATCGTCTTCTACTTCTCGCTCACCTTCGTGCAGCGTGGCATCGATTCGTGGTTCGACGTCAAGGTCGAACAGGCGATGACCGATGCGCTTTCCTTGTCGCAGATGTCCTTCGACGGGCGCATGCGCCAGGCACTCGAACAGACCCGCCGCGCGGCCTACGAACTGCAGGATGGCGGCTCGGAGCTGATTGCGCTGGATCTCTCGCAGATGCGGCGCAATACCGGCGCCGAGGAGATGACCATTCTCGGTCAGCGCAACCTGATCGTCGCCTCCTCGTCCGAGGATGCCACCAGCATCGTGCCGGCCCGGGCCGACGAGACCGCTCTGGCGCATGCCCGCTCGGGGCGGGATTTCATCGGGCTGGACCCGGGTGGCGACGGCAACCTGCAGATCCGCGTGGTCGTGCCGATGGAGGCCGGTCTCACCAGTGATGGCGGCAAGCGCGTCCTGCAGGCCCTGTTCGACGTGCCCGACCAGGCCAATGAGCTTTCCAAGAGCGTGCAGGAGGCCTTCAACGACTACCGCGAGCTGGTCTACCTGCACAGCTCGCTCAAGCAGACCTTCACACTCGCCCTGACCCTGGCGCTGCTGCTCTCCTTGCTGACGGCCGTCTGGCTGGCCTTCCTGGCTGCGCGTCGGCTGCTGAGCCCGATTCGCGAACTGGCCGCCGGCACCCAGGCGGTCGCCGGGGGCGATTACAGCCTGCGCCTGCCGGTCGATCGGCGTGACGATCTTGGCCAGCTGGTCCAGTCGTTCAATACCATGACGGCCCGGGTGCGGCGTGCGCACGAGGTGATGCGCGAGCTCCAGGAGCTGGCCGACAAGGAGCGCGACTACCTCGATACCGTGATCCAGCATCTGTCCTCGGGCGTGCTGACGCTTTCCTTTGATGGGCGCATCATCAGCGGCAACTCGGCCGCGCAACAGATTCTCGGGGTCGCATCGGAGGAGCTGTTCGAGGGATCCTTGCAGGCGGTCTGTCGCGAGCACGCCAGCCTGTTGCCGTTGTGCGAGGCGTTTCTCGACCGGTTAGGCGCGGCCGGGCCGCCGCCGGGCGAAACGGTCGAGGCCCAGGTGCGTATCATGAATGGCAGTGGCCGCAAGGTGCTGCTCGCCCGGCTGGCCGCGCTCCCGCCGGACGGCGAGGCGGGCGCCGGCGGTTACGTGATGGTCCTCGAGGACGTCACCGCGTTGATCCAGGCGCAGCGTGACGCGGCGTGGTCGGAGGTGGCGCGCCGCCTGGCCCACGAGATCAAGAATCCGCTCACCCCGATTGGGCTGTCGGCCGAGCGGCTGCGCCGGCGTATCCTGCCGCAGCTTGACGAGGAGCATGCCCCGATCCTCGATCGGGCCACCGGCACGATCATCGCCCAGGTCGATGCCATGAAACAGATGGTCAACGAGTTCGCCGATTACGCCCGCAGCCCGGACGTGAGTCTCGAACGGCTCGACCTGCAGGCCTTGGCCAGCCAGACCGTCGAGCTCTACCGCGGCAACATGACCGTCAAGGTGCGTTACCTGCCGGAGCTCGACGAGCCGGTCTGGGTCGAGGGGGATGGCAACCGCCTGCGGCAATTGCTGCACAACCTGATCCGCAACGCCAGCCAGGCGTTGGAAGAACGCGGCGCGGTGGCCGGCGAGCCGATCGTGTTGCTCGACCTGCGGGTGGTCGGTGAGGTCGGGCATTGCCTGGTCGAGCTGACGGTGGCCGACAACGGCCCGGGCTTCCCCGCCGAGATACTCGATCGCCTGTTCGAGCCCTACGCGACCACCCGGCCCAAGGGATCGGGCCTGGGGCTGGCGATCGTCAAGAAGATCGTCGAGGAACATGCCGGTGCCGTGCATGCCTGGAACGCGTTCGAGCAATTGGAGAACGACGACACCGAGGCGGGCCGACGGCTTGCCAATCACGGTGCACGCGTTACGATTCGCCTACCCTTGGAAGCGGGGCGCTGCGACGCACGCGTGAAACGCCGCCGCGCAGGCGACCACATCGAAAAGGGCCGCCGCAAGGGCGCCCACGGAGAAACGGGAAATCCCTGACGAATGAGTATCGGACACATACTGGTCGTCGACGACGAAAGCGAGATCCGCAACCTGCTGGGTGACGTGCTCGAAGACGAAGGGTTCACGGTCAGCAGCGCCGGTGACGCCATCGAGGCACGCGGCTCGATCGCCGTCCGGCGGCCCGACCTGATCCTGCTGGACATCTGGATGCCGGGCACGGATGGCATCGGGCTGCTGCGTGAGTGGCACGAGCGTGACCAGCTGGTCTGGCCGGTGATCATGATGTCGGGTCACGGTACGGTCGAGACGGCCGTCGAGGCCACCCGCCTGGGCGCATTCGACTTCATCGAGAAACCCATCTCGCTCGACAAGCTGCTGCTGTTGATCGAGCACGCGCTCGACAACCGGCGGCTGGCGCAGGAAAACGCGGCGCTCAAGCGCGGCGAGGTCGATCCGCTCGACCTGATCGGCGACTCCGAGTACATGCAGGAGTTGCGCAACCAGGCAAAGAAGATCGCCGACCACGATGCTTGGGTGCTGATCTCCGGTGAGCCGGGTACCGGCAAGCAGGCGCTGGCGCGCTTCATTCATCGGCAATCCGCCCGGCGGCATTTCCCCTTCGTTGATACCGGCGGCAGCGCGGTCTCCGGGCGCCAGAACGCCGCGGTCGAGCTGTTCGGCGCCGAGGAAGACGGACGCATCCGCTACGGGCTGCTCGAGCAGGCCAACGGCGGGACGCTGTTCATCGCCGAAGCGGCCGACATGGACGAGCAGACCCAGATGCAACTGATCTCGGCGCTCGAAAGCCAGTCGTTCTTCCGCGTGGGTGGCAACGAGCCGGTTCGGGTGGATGTGCGCGTGATTGCCGCGACCCGCAAGGATCTCGAGACGGAGGTGCGCGCCGGCAACTTCCGCGAGGATCTCTACTACCACCTCTCGGTGGTGCCGATACACATCGAGTCGCTGCGCGAACACCCCGAGGACATCCCGGTGTTGCTGTCCCACTACCTGGAGACGGCCCACAAGGTGGAGGGGCTACCTCGACGCGAGCTGACCATCGGCGCGCGCAACCTGCTGCGCTACCACCACTGGTCGGGCAACGTCCGCGAGCTCAAGAACCTGGTCCAGCGCCTGTTGATCCTGGGCACTGGCGAGGTGATCGACGAGCAGGAAGTCCAGCGGGCGCTGGGGTTGGCGCCCATGGGCGAGGCGGGCGAGGACAAGAGCCCGGCACTGGTGTCGCTCAACCTCGACCTGCCCTTGCGCGAGGCGCGCGATGAATTCGAGCGGCGCTACCTGCTCGCCCAGTTGAAGAACGTCGATGGTTCGATGACCGAGCTCTCGCGGCGCACTGGCATGGAACGCACCAATCTCTATCGCAAGCTCAAATCGCTGGGCATCCAGACGGGCGGCGAGCGCTCCACGGGGACCAACGCATGAAGGTGATCGTACTGGGAGCCGGCCAGGTCGGCAGTTCGGTGGCCACGGCGTTGACGACCGAGACCGACAACTCGGTCACGGTGGTCGATACCGACGCCGACGCGCTCAATTGGCTGCAGGAGCGCCTGGACATTCGCACGGTGACCGGCCTGGGCTCGCAGCCCAGCGTGCTCCAGGAGGCCGGCGCGGCGGATGCCGACATCCTGATCGCGGTGACGCATTCGGATGAAACCAACATGCTCGCCTGCCAGATCGCCTGGACGTTGTTCCACACGCCGACCAAGATCGCGCGGATCCGGGTGACCGACTACCAGGATCATCCGGCGTTGTTCGACAACGCGGCGATCCCGGTCGACTTCATCATCAGCCCCGAACGGCTGATCAAGGACTACATCGCCCGGCTGATCAAATACCCCGATGCCCTGCAGGTGCGCGAGTTCGGCGACGGCAGGCTGCTGCTGATCGGCATGGAAGTCGACCGCGGCGGCCCGATGGTGGGCGAGCCCATCCACCGCCTGCGCGAGTTGCTGCCGGACACCGAGGCGCGCGTGGCGGCAATCTATCGCCACGACACCTCGATCCCGCCCGAGGGAGATGCCTCCCTACTCGCCGGCGACGAGGTATTCTTCCTCGCCAAGAAGAGCGACATCCGCCGCGTGATGAGCGTGATGCGCCCACTCGACAAGCCCTACAAACGCATCATGATCGCGGGCGGCGGCAATATCGGCGGGGCGCTGGCCGCCAAGCTCGAGGACGACTACCAGGTCAAGCTGATCAGCCACAACCTGCGTCGTGCGCGCGAACTGTCGGCGTCCCTCGACCGCAGCATCGTGCTCTCGGGCAATGCCTCGGACACGGAACTGCTCGAGGAAGAGAACATCGAGGACATGGACGTCTTCCTCGCGCTGACCAACGACGACGAGGACAATATCCTCGCGGCGATGCTGGCCAAACGACTGGGCGCCCGGCGGGCGATGTGCATCGTCAACCGTACCGAGTACGTCGACCTGATCGAGATGGGCTCGATCGATATCGCCCTGTCGCCGCACCAGATCACTATTGGCGAGGTACTCACCCACCTGCGCCGTGGCGACGTGGTCAGCGTGTATTCCCTGCGCCGTGGGGCGGCCGAGGCGATCGAGATCATCGCCCGCGGCGACGAGGGCACCTCGCGGGTGGTTGGCCGGCGCATCGATGCGTTGGACCTGCCGCGTGGCACCACCATCGGCGCGATCCTGCGCGACGACGAGGTCTTGATTGCGCACCACGACACGGTCATCAAGGCCGATGACCACGTGGTGCTGTTTCTGACCGACAAACGCCGTATCGGCGAGATCGAGCAGCTATTCTCGGTCGGCTTCGGCTTTTTCTAGGGTCGGCAGCGAGATCCCATGCAATTTCTGATCGTGGTTCGTATTCTCGGGATCCTCCTGATGGTCTTCGGCCTGACCTTTGTTCCGCCGTGGCTGGTCGGCTGGGCGATGGGTGATGCCAACCTGACGCCCTTTGCCCTGAGTTTCGGCATCAGCGTGACGCTGGGCGGCATCCTCTGGGGGCTGACCCGTAATTACCATCGTGAGATGAAGCTGCGTGATGGGCTGTTGATCGTGGTGTCGTTCTGGGTGGTCCTGGGGCTGATCGGCTCGACGCCGATCTACCTGCAGCCGGAGTTGGGCCTGAGCTTTACCCAGTCGGTGTTCGAGTCGGTCTCGGGCATCACCACCACCGGGGCAACGGTGATCACGGGGCTCGATGAGTTGCCGCGCTCGCTGCTGTTCTACCGCCAGCAACTCCAATGGCTGGGCGGGTTGGGGATCATCGTGCTGGTGGTGGCTTTCCTGCCGCTGCTGGGTGTGGGTGGCATGCAGCTCTACAAGGGCGAGATGACCGGCCCGATCAAGGATTCGCGCCTGTCGGGACGCATCTCGGAGACCGCCAAGGTGCTCTGGCTGGTGTACACCGGCATCACGGTGCTCTGTGCGCTGGTCTACAAGATCGAGGGCATGACCTGGTTCGATGCCGTCGGCCACGCCTTCACCACCGTGGCGACGGGGGGGTTCTCCACCCACGACGCAAGTTTCGGTTATTTCCAGAACCCGACCATGGAAGTCACGGCCATGGTCTTCATGATCCTCGGGGCGCTGCCCATGGCGCTGCATTTCATTGCGCTGCGGCACGGCTCGCTACGTGCCTACTGGCGCAGTGCCGAGGTGCGCTTCTTTATCGGCTGGCTGATGGCGGTCGCCGTGTTGGTCGTGGCATTCTTCCTCGCGAACTGGCCGGAGGGCAGTTGGCTCGATACGGTGCGCCAAAACCTGTTCAACCTGGTTTCGTTCGCGACGACCACGGGGTACACCGCCACGGATCACACCGTTTATGGCCCCTTCCTGATGCTGCTGCTGGTGATGACCACCGTCATCGGCGGCTGTGCCGGCTCGACCACCGGCGGCATGAAATCGGTGCGCGTGATGCTGCTCGCCCGCCAGGGATTCCACGAGATACGCCGCCTGATCCACCCGCACGCGGTGTTCGTCATCCGCCTGAGCGGGCGTCCACTTGACCCAAGTGTGATCAGCGCCGTGTGGGCCTTCTTCGCCGCCTGGATGTTCACCTTTCTGTTCTTCTTCTTCGCCATGCTGTTCACCGGCATGGACATCGAGTCGGCGCTGGGGGCGGTGCTCGCCACCCTCGCCAACCTCGGTCCGGGCATCGGCTCGGTGGCCAGCAATTTCGCCTCGGAGTCGGAGCCGGTGCTGTGGCTGGGCATGCTGGCGATGATCCTCGGCCGTCTCGAGATCTTCACCGTGCTGGCCATCCTGTTGCCGATGTTCTGGCGGCGATGAGCCCGAGGCGTGCCGCCGTCGGTCCGCCGGTGTTTCGTCGCGGGCTGCTCGCCCCGCGTTATTGGCCCACCTGGCTGGGGATCGGCCTGCTGCGACTGCTGGCGGTCGGCGGCCATCCGCTGCGCCGCACCGTGGCGCGTGCGCTTGCCGGTCTGTACCGGCGCCTCAATCCGCGCCGGGCGGGGATCATCGCGACCAACCTGCGGTTGTGTTTCCCGCATCAGACGGCCGCGACGCGCGAGCAATGGCTGCGTCAATACCTGGACCGGCACATGCTCGCCCTGCTGGATCTGGGTCGTGTCCGCTGTGCTGGCCGCGGCGAGCTGACCCGCCAGACCGAGGTTGAGGGCCAGGCGATTCTCGACCGGCTGCGCGCCGAGCCCGGACTGATTCTCACCGTGCACAGCGTGGGGCTGGAGTGGGCGGCGGCCATGCTGGCGGAAACGGTCCTGGGCTCGACCATCTACAAGCCGTTTGCCCGCAACCCGGTGATCGACTGGTGGTTCGGCGGCATGCGCACCCGGCACGGCACCGAGGCGTTGCCGCGCGAGCGCGGCATGGGGCCGCATCTGCGCGCCCTGCGCTCGGGGCGGAGCTTCTTCTACATCGCTGACGAGGATCTGGGGGCCGAGCACAGCGTCTTCGCGCCGTTCTTCGGCGTGGAAAAGGCGACCTTGCCGCTGGCGGGCAAGCTGGCGCGGGCGAGCCGCCGGCCGGTCTATCCCGTGATCGGGCAGCTCGACGAGACCACCGGGCAGTACCGGTTGCGATTTCTCGAGCCGGTCGACCTGCCCGCGGGCAACGATCGCGAAGCGGCTGCGGCGATCAACCGCGTGATCGAGGACCTGGTGATCGACGACCCGGCCCAGTTGATGTGGTCGCTCAAGTACTTCAAGACCACGCCGCCGGACGAGGCCGACCGGTATCGGGACTGACCGGAAGAGGCTTGTCGTCAATCCTCTCGGCGCTGGCCGCCTCGAGCCCGTCCGCTGGCCTGGCGACGGAAACGCCGGTAGGTCCATTGGTACTGGCTGGGATTCTCGCGCACGACACGCTCGACCACGCGATTGAGGGCCGCAGCCGCCTCGACGGGGTCGTCGTGGTCGATGGGTTCGGTGACCGGCGCGTAGTGGATGCGAAACCCGCGCGCATCGGGTAGGCGTTCGGCCCAGCCGGTGAAGACGGGCACGCCGGTGCGTCGAGTCAGGGTGCGGATCAACGTCATGGTCAGCGCCGGCTGGCCGAAGAATGGCGCCATGACTCCCTCGCCGTGCCGCGGCGCCTGGTCGGGCAGAATGGCGACCAGTTCACCGCGCTTGAGCGCGCGCAGCGCCTTTCGCACCCCGCCCAGGTTGGCCGGCGCCATGGCGGCGCCGAAGCGAGCGCGGAACTCCACCAGCAATTGCTCCATGGCCGGTTCGCGCGGCGGGCGGTACATGACCGTGGTCGGAACCCGGGCGCCTGTCGCGAGCCCGCCCAGTTCCCAGTTGCCGATATGTGGCGCGAGCAGAATGGCGCCTCGACCGGTCTCGATCGCCTGTTCGATTGGCTCGAACCCGTCCATCGTGCGCACCACCGCCCCGACGTCGGACTGGTCCCAATGCCAGGCCGAGGCGGTTTCGACCACTCCCTTGCCCGTCTCGATCAGCGTTTCCCGGGCGAGCGTCTTGCGTTGGCCATCGTCCAGTTCGGGCAGGCATTGGGCGAGGTTTGCCTCGATGGTCCGACGCGTCGATCCGCGCATGACCCAGGCGAGCCTGCCCAGCCAGGTGCCGAGGCGTTGTGCGGCGGGGAGGGGGAGCCAGCCCAATGCGGCGAGCACGGCCCGTGCCGCGGCCAGCCTCAGGCGACCGCGCCAATAGCCCCAGGTCGTGTCGAGCCGTTTTTTCACTTGCGAGAGGCCGCCAGCGGGGCGGCGTATGCCGTGGTGGCATGCGCGATCGCCCGATCGGCGCCATCAGCGACCAGGGGCGCAATGGCCGATCGGAGCGAGTGGAACAGCTGGCCGTTGCCGTGCTCCTCGGCGACAAGCAGTTGCTTGAAGTGTTCGCGTTGGGTGGGCATGGCGAAGCAGGCGGGGCAGTTGTCGTTGATCACCGGCAACTCGAAGTCGCGGGCGAAATCGACCAGGGTCGACTCGCGCACGTCCACCAGCGGGCGGATGATGCGCACATCGCCGGCATCATTGAGGTAATGCGCCTTCATGGTGTTGAGCTTGCCGCCGTGAAACGCGCTCATCAGGAAGCTCTCGGCGAGGTCGTCGAGGTGCTGGGCCAGTGCCAGCACGTTGAAACCTTCCTCGCGGGCCAGTCGATAGATCAGACCGCGCTTGAGCCTGGAGCAGAACGAGCAGTAGGAATCCCCGCTCATGTGGTCGTCGGCCAGTGCGACGATGTCCTCCTGCACCCGGTAGTGGCGAATGCCGAGGGATTCGAGGTAGCCGCCGAGCGGGCCGGGGTCGAAACCGGGCACCATCGGATCGACGGTGATCGCCGCGATCTCGAAATCGATCGGCGCGCGTCGCTGGACGTGCCGCAGGAGGTGCAGCAGCGAGAGCGAGTCCTTGCCGCCGGACAGTCCCAGCAGGACCCGGTCGCCGTGGTGCAGCATCTGGTAGCGCATCACGGCCCGAGCGACCTGCTTTTGCAGGGGGCGGCCGGGCGTTGCCCAGCGCCCGCGTGGCGTGTCGGCGATATCGACGGGATGGTTCTTCAGGATGACGGGCATGCGACGGGTCGATGGGGTCGTTGGTGATGGTCGGCCATCTTACCAGTCGTGATTCAGCCGCGAGTCGTTCTCCGGCCGTATGGCGGGGGCTATTCGTGTTCTTCGTACACGGGGCGGCCACGGTAGTAGCCACGGATGCGGGTGCCCCGGTCACCGGACGCGGCGTCTGCCACGGGCTTGCCGATTGCCTCGGCGAGCGCCAGTATCCTCGGATCCTCGCTCGCCCGGGCGAGACGCAGCAATCGCTGCTCGACCCCGTAGCGAGACATGTCGACGGTGATCCCCATGTCTTTTTCCAGGGCGCGCTTGAGTTCGACCAGGTGTTGCATTCGCTCGCGTTGTGACATGGGTGCTCCGATGACGAGATCGGCGTCGGATCTGCAATATCCGCACCATGGGAGCGTCAACCCGCGCGGCCGCGCCACATGACCGATAGCTCGGTCGGCACGCACCGGCTTGGGGCGAACCCCGTCTTGAGTGCGCGTTGACGAGGCGTTGCCGATTTGAACCGAGGTTCTCTAGACTGAACTCTCGCCATCTGGCCTGTTCGTCCACCGCAGCCAATCGAGGTCCGCCTGCATGCGCTCGCTCTATCCCCCGCTTGAACCCCTGGTCAATCACAGCCTGCCGGTCGGCGACGGGCACGTCCTGCACATCGAGGAGTGCGGGCGGTTGACCGGCCTGCCGGTGTTGTTCCTGCATGGTGGCCCGGGGGCCGGCTGCACCCCGATGCACCGGCGATTCTTTGACCCGGACCGCTACCGCATCATCCTGCCGGACCAGCGCGGCGCGGGCCGTTCGACGCCGCATGCCGGTCTGGAGGCCAATACCACCGGCCACCTGATCGCGGATCTCGAGTTGCTGCGCGAAACATTGGGCATCGATCGCTGGCTGGTCTTCGGTGGCTCCTGGGGCTCGACCCTGGCGCTGGCCTATGCCCAGGCCCACCCCGAGCGGGTGAGCGGGCTGATCCTGCGGGGCGTGTTTCTCTGTCGTCGGCAGGACATCCGCTGGTTCTACCAGGAGGGTGCCTCGCACGTGTTTCCCGATTACTGGCGCGATTACGTCGAGCCGATTCCCGTCGATGAGCGCGAGGATTTGGTTGCCGCCTACCACCGTCGACTCAACGGCGATGACGAGATCGCCCAGTACCACGCCGCGCGGGCCTGGTCGGTGTGGGAGGGGCGCTGCGCCACGCTGCGGCCCGAACCCGAGGTGGTGGACTACTTTGCCGATGCCCATCACGCCCTGTCGATCGCCCGGATCGAGAACCACTATTTCATGAACGATTCGTTCCTCGAGACACCGCTGCACGATGGCATGGATCGCCTTGCCGATATCCCGGGGCACATCGTCCATGGGCGCTACGACATGGTCTGTCCCATCGATCAGGCCTTCGCCCTGCACGAACGCTGGCCGGGCGCGACGTTCGAGGTGATCGATGACGCTGGTCATGCCGCGAGCGAGGCGGGCATCGTCGATTCGCTGGTGCGTGCCACCGACCGGTTCGCCGACGAGGCGCGTTCATGATCGGGCTGATCCAGCGCGCGCGGCGGGGCGCCGTGCGGGTCGATGACAAGGTGGTCGGCGAAATCGGGGTGGGGCTGGTCTGCCTGGTCGGGGTCGAGCAGGGCGATGGGCCGGCTCAGGCCGAGCGACTGGCCGAGCGGGTGCTCAATTATCGCGTGTTCCCCGACGAGGCCGGCCGGATGAACCTGTCCCTACTTCAGACTGAAGGCGGGGTGTTGGCCGTGCCGCAATTCACGCTGGCGGCAGATACCCGCAGCGGCAATCGGCCCAGCTTCACCCCGGCGGCCGATCCCGGCGTGGCGCAAGAGCTCTTTGACGTCTTCGTCGACACGCTGAGTCGCCGCCACGCCGGGACGGTGGCGACCGGGCGCTTCGGTGCCGACATGCAGGTGGAGCTGATCAATGACGGACCGGTGACCTTCTGGCTGGAGGCGCCGCCAGGCTGACCGTGCCGGAAGCGCTCATCGCTTCCCGCCGCGATAAAAACGTCAGGCACAAAAAAGGCCCGCCGAATGGCGGGCCTTGTCCTTTTGGCGGTTCAGTCTGCCTTAGGCAGCCTGGGTAGCCTCGTCGGACTCACCAGTGTTGGAGGTCCAAGCGATGGTGACTTCGTCACCCTTCTTACCCGGTACCTTGATGTTCAGGTAGGGGTTCTTGGAAACGGCTTCCGACAGGTTGCCGTCCATGACGTTCTCACCGTTGACGGAGACCATCAGCTTCTGGATAAAGTCAGCCGGGATCTTCTCGCCGGTGGACTTGTCTTCGCGGTTGCCAGACTCCATCGGGTGACGGATCAGGGCCTTCACGTCCAGAACGTCGCCGGCCGGAGAAATGCGCATGCGGATAGTAGACATAATCTATACCTCTTGGGTTATCTGTCTTTAATCAATGACTTCGGGTTCAGAGGCTGATTAGCCGCCGCAGCCACCGATGGTTACCTTGACTTCCTTGGACGCTTTGTACAGCTTGCCGCCAGCGTGAACTACGCCAGTGACGTTGTCGGTCTCGCCCATACGGATACGGGTGGAGACGAACGGGTTGGCGCCAGACAGGTCGAAGGAAGCGACCAGCGGGGTCGGGTTCTTCGATACGAAGATGGCGATTTTATCGGCATCGGCGATGCCAGACTCGACGGTGACCGGCACAACGGCGCCGTTCTCGGCGATGTCCGGAGCCTTCACGGAGACGTCGCCGGAATCGGCGGCTTCATGGGCGCCGAACAGCTCGTCCATGGCAGTTTCCATGCCTTCGGAATCGAAAGCCGCTTCCGGCCAATCGGCGGCAGCGGCCAGGACCGCACGCGGGGTCAGCAGACCGGCACCAACGGCCAGGCCAGCAGCACTGGCAGCGAGGCTGCCCTTCAGAAATACGCGACGCTTGGTTTGCATATCTTAACTCCTCGTTAATGTGTGGGTGTCCACGCCCCTCATCAAGCATGGCCCGTGCCATGTTGGTAAGTGGCTGATAAAGAGAGGAAATGGTGGGATATGGAGGGCGTTGCAAGTTGCAATCTGCAATGTTGCTGCGTCCAGCATTGCAATGATTCCGGCTGTGATCGGCCGAATGCGGCGTGTTGATCACTGCTTGTCGTAGTTCTGCAGCTTGCGCCAGAGCGTCGACTTGTTGATGCCGAGGATGGCGGCAGTCTTCTCGCGGTTGCCCTCGGTATGCTCCAGCGTCTTTTCAATGTAGCGACGCTCGAGCTCGTCGAGGGTCGGGAAGTCGGCGTCGATGGTGCTTGCGCCGGTATGGGTCGATGCAGGGGCCGTGTCCTCGCCGACCAGTTCCAGGTCGATCTCCTCGCTGTCGGACAGGGCCACGGCCCGCTCGATGGCGTTCTTGAGTTCGCGGACGTTGCCGGGCCAGGGGTACTCGAGGATCGCGCGCTCGGCGCGTTCGGTCAGTTGCTTGGCCGGCCGGCGGAATCGGCCGGCGAACTCGTCGATGAAGTGCTGGGCCAGTGCCGCGATGTCAGCGCGTCGTTCACGCAACGGGGGCACCAGCAGGCGCACCACGTTCAGCCGGTGGTAGAGGTCGTGGCGGAACGTGCCTTCACGCACCATCTCGGCGAGGTTGCGATTGCTCGCAACGATAAAGCGCACGTCAATCGGGATGGTCTGCACCCCGCCGACGCGGGTGATTTCCTGTTCCTGCACCACGCGCAGCAGCTTGATCTGCATCGCATCCGAGATGTTGCCGATCTCGTCGAGAAAGACCGTGCCGCCGCTGGCGACTTCCAGCAGGCCCGTCTTGGCCGTGTTTGCGCCGGTGAAGGAGCCCTTCTCGTGGCCGAAGAGCTCGGTTTCCAGCAGGGTGTCGGTCAGCGCACCGCAGTCGATCACGATGTAGGGCGTGCCGGCGAAGTCCGAGCGCTCGTGCGTGGCGCGCGCGGCCAGCTCCTTGCCCGAGCCGGATTCGCCCTCGATCATGACGTTGATGCGCACGTCACGGATCTTGTCGATGATCTGGTAGACCGCCTCAATGGCCTTCGATTGCCCCAGCATCCCCCGTTCGCCTGGCTCGGTCGCCGAGGGCGGTTGGGCCGGCCCTTCGTCGAGCAGTCGGCGCACCAGGTCGATCAACTCCTCCGGGTCGTAGGGTTTCTTGACGAAATCGCTGGCACCGAGCCGCAGCGCCTGGATGGCGTTGTCGATGGTGGAATAGCCAGTAATCAGGATCACGGGCAGCTCGGGCCATTCGCCGCGCAGCCATTCCAGGAACTCCAGGCCGTTCATGCCCGGCATCTTGAGATCCGAGATGACCAGGTCGACCGGATTGTCGATCAGCCACGACTGGGCGGCCTCCACCGATTGAAAGCCGTGAACCGTCAGCCCCTCCGTGCGCGCGTAGCGCGTGAACAGGTCGGAGGCGCGTTCGTCGTCGTCGACGAAGGCGATCACCGGCGGGTTGTCGGTTGGCCTGGCTGTCGTCATGGCGTCGGTGTCGATTGCGTGGGTTTCTCGGGTGGACGAATGATGCGCGGTCGCGCCTTGTGGCGCGGCAGCACGACGCGAGCGAGCACGCCGGTGGCGTCCTCGCCCAAATCACGCCGGTTTTCCAGTGTCAGCTCGCCGCCGTGGTACTGCACGATGCCGAGGCTGATCGACAGCCCCAGGCCCGTGCCACGATCGACCGCCTTGGTGGTGAAGAACGGGTCGAAAATCTGTTCGATCACCTCGGTCGGCAGGCCGCTGCCCTCATCGCGGATCTCGATCTGGACGGCTTCTTCGAGGCATTCGGCCTGGATCAGTATATGCCCCCCGGTGGGGCTGGCGTGGATGGCGTTGCGCACCAGGTTGGCAACCACCTGTTCCATCTGGCCGGGATCCAACTCGGCCTCGCAGCGAGCGGTGGCGCTCAGCAGGGCCAAGTGCACGTCGGCCTCCATGGCCTCGGGCTCCATGCGGTCGATCACCTCTTCCAGCCACTCGGCGAGCGCGATGGTCTCGTGTTCGGGGGGCAGCTGGCGCGCGAAGTTCATCACGCCGCGCACGATGCGGCTGGCACGATGCGCCTCGGCGCGCAGATCAACCATGTCCTCGTGGACCCCGGGCTGGTCGTCCGGCAGCTGGCGCTCGACCAGCCGGGTGAGCGTGAGGATGTTGTTGAGCGGGTTGTTGATCTCGTGGCCGATGCCGGCGGCCATCTCGCCAATCGAGGCCAGCTTGGCCTGTTGCAGGGCCTTTTTCTCGGCGCGGTCACGTCGACGGGCCTCGCTGGCGAGTTGTTCGGTCAGATAGTGGAACGAGGCCTGCAGTTCGTGGACCTCGGTTGTGCGGGAGTCCACCGGGATGGGGCCGTCGCGGTGACCGTCGGCGAATCGCTTGAGGCTTTCGGAGAGCCGGATGATCGGCCGGGAGAAGAAGCGCGCCCCAAGCCCGGCGAACAGCAGGCTCATCACCAGGGCCAGCAGGCCGAAGCCGAACAGGCTCAGTCGAATGTCGCGAAACGGGGCGGTGGTGATGTCGGCCGGCAACTTGAATGCCACGAACCATGACGTAAGGCTGTGCGGGTAGGGATGGTACTCCTGGTAGTAATAGCGGGTATCGCCGTCCTCGCTTAGGTAGGAGCCGTTTGATTGGGCTACGGCGGCATTCCAGAACGCGCCTTCGTCGATCTGACGGGCATCGGGGTAGCCGGCCCGGCCGCCGTTTTCGAACGGGCTGATAAAGCCGATCTCGCGCTGATCGTCGAACAGCAGCAAGCCGTCACGCGCCGTCACGCCCGGATTGTGTTCGATGATCATCACCTCGCCGTCCCGGGGGCGGGGCGAGAACGACAGGATCTCGTCGAGCTGCTCGCCGAAGGTGTTGACCACCACGTAGCCGGCAATGCGGTCGTCGACGTTGCGCAGCGGACGCACGGCGGACAGCGTGCTCGGCTCGCGGCCGGGGAGGGCGTCGCCGAAGGCCAGCGGCAGCGTCATGTAGCTGATCTGGTCGGAAGGCAGGCTCTCCAGCCGCTGGAGAAAGCGGTCGTTGTCGAATTCCTCCTCGACGTAGGTGACCTGTCCGAGGCTGTCGAATGAGGGCGAGGCGACCCGCCCGAGGGTGACCTTGATTACCGTGTTGCCGGCCGCGTCGAGAATACGGATACTTCCCAGCCCCGGCACGGTGCGCTGCAGGCCGGCCAGAAAGCGGTTGGCATTGATGCGCATCGAGGTCAGCTCGGGGTGGCGAATGCCCAAGGACGAGGCCATCAGGGCGTTGAGCATCGTCTGGATTTCCTGCGACTGGCCGATGCCCTCGACCACCTCGCGCTCATAACGCATCCGGTTGCTCATCTCGCCGATGAGCGAATCGATGTTTTCGTCGATTTCGCGGCTGATTTCCTTCTGGAAGCGCTGCTCGCTGTAACTGGTCACCCCCCATACCAGGAGCACCAGCGGTACCAGGGTGGCGGTAAAGGTCCACAGGAAGATGTTGACCGGCAGACGCATGCGGGCGAGCCTCGGGGTGCGTCCGGCCCGATGGCCGGCGCAAGGATTACGGTGAGGGTGACGCTATCACAAAGCATGATTGGACACAGTGGCTGGACGAGCGCGCCGCGAAGGGGCTGAGCCGGCGCTTGAGGGTGGCCGACTCGCCGCAGGGCCCGCGCATGCGGATCGACGGGCGCGAGTATCTGGCCTTCTGCAGCAACGACTACCTCGGATTGGCCAACGATCCGCGGCTGGCCGAGGCCATGCGCGAGGGCATTGACCGCTACGGGGTGGGCGCCGGCTCGGCGCACCTGATCAACGGCCATTTCGAGTCGCATCAGCGCCTGGAGGATGAGCTCGCGAGTTGGCTCGACGTGGAGGCCGCGCGGCTCTTTTCCACGGGATACATGGCAAACCTGGGGGTGGTCGGGGCGCTGATGGGGCGTGGCGACACCGTGATCGCCGACCGACTCAATCACGCCTCGCTGACCGATGCCGTGCAATTGTCCGGGGCCCGCCTGTCGCGTTATCGGCACAACGATCTGGGCGATCTCGAGGATCGTCTCGAGCGCGCCCGTGGCGAGCGAATGATCCTCACCGACGGCGTGTTTTCCATGGACGGTGACATGGCGCCATTGGCCGAACTGGTCGAGCTGGCGGAGCGATTCGATGCCTGGCTGGTGGTCGACGAGGCGCATGCCTTCGGCGTGCTCGGCGCGCAGGGGCGCGGCTGCTTCGAGGTGGCCGGCCTAGTTCCCGGCGAGCGGGTGTTGCGGGTCGGCACCCTGGGCAAGGCCTTCGGTACGGCCGGTGCCTTCGTGGCCGGCGCCGCCGAGCCGTTGGCGGTGTTGCTGCAACGGGCGCGCACCTATCTGTTCACCACGGCCCAGCCGCCGGCCGTGGCCGAGGCCTCACGCGCCGCGCTGGCGATCGTGCGTGACGAGGGCTGGCGTCGTGATCACCTGGCCGACCTGGTGAGCGCGTTTCGTGAGGGTGTGGTCGGCCTCGCCGGCCTCGAGCCGATGCCGTCATCCACTCCGATCCAGCCGCTCAAGGTGGGCGAGGCGGACCGGGCGCTGGCCATGGCCGAGCGGCTCGACGCGGCGGGGCTCCTGGTGCCGGCGATCCGACCCCCGACCGTCCCGACGGGCGGTTCGCGGCTGCGCATCACCTTCAGTGCCGCCCACGAACGAACCGACCTCAAAGAATTGCTGTCGGCCCTGCGTACATGCACTAGTGTTGTGTGACCGTCCGGAAAGGTTCTGCCACGAGGTGGTGGGAACCAACCGGGGTTTTACAGGTCAGATAGGGGCTTATTCGAGCCCCGCCAACCGCCCCACTTACGGGGCCGTGTGGAAAATTGGCCGGATGGTGGTGTCTCGATGGCCGCCCGAATCCGGCGACCATCCAAGGAGTGATGAACATGAAACATATGACATTGATTGCCGCTGCCGCCAGCGTAATGCTCGTTGCCGGCTGTGCCCAGAATCCCTACACCGGCGATAACCGCAAGACCGCGACGGGGGCGACCGTCGGTGCCGGCGCTGGCGCGCTGCTCGGTAACGTGATTGCCGGCTCGGGTAACAAGACCGGCGGCACCCTGATCGGCGCCGCAGTCGGTGCCACCGTCGGTGGCCTGGTGGGTCGTCAGATGGACCAGCAGGAGCGCGAGTTGCGCCAGGAAATGCAAGGTACCGGCGTGGACGTGCAGCGTCAGGGTGACACCATCCGCCTGCAGGCCCCCGAGTCGATCACCTTCGCCACGGACAGCGCCGAGATCAGGCCGCAGTTCCGCAGCACGCTCGATCAGCTGGCCTACTCGCTCCAGCAGTACCCGAATACCGTGGTACGCGTCGAGGGGCACACCGACTCGACCGGCTCGGCGAGCCACAACCAGACCCTGTCGCTCAATCGCGCCCAGAGCGTGACGAGCTACCTGGCGCGTTCCGGGGTGGATGCCAGCCGCCTGCAGCCGGTCGGTTACGGGCTTAACCGTCCGATCGCGACCAACGACACCTACGAGGGTCGTGCGCAGAACCGTCGGGTCGAGATCCTGATCCTGCCGCAGCAGTAATAAGCCGCGAGGCTAGTCCCGATGACAAAGGCCCCGGTTATTCCGGGGCCTTTTTCTTGGTGACGCCGGCCGGGAGGGGTGGATGGAGTCGCGTGCCCGGCTCCAGTGGCAGGCGGCTTGCCGTGCCGGCGGGCAGTTCCAGCACGTAGCGCGCCGCTTCGTGGCTCGGGTAGCCGGGGCAGGGATCGCTGCGGCAGGGCGGTACGGCCTCGTGCAGGTGAACGAGGCGCCAGTCGGTATCGAGATAGAGGATGTCGATGGCAAACGAGACGTTCTTCATCCAGAACGAGCGGGGCGCCTGGTCGGGGTAGATGAACAGCATGCCCTGGTTGCTTGCCAGCGGCGGGCGGTGCATCAGCCCCCGCAGGCGGCTCGATGGGGTGGTCGCCAGTTCGATCTGGAAGCGCTCGCCGCCCAGCCACATCGCCCGCTGGGCGCCGTCGTGGGATGACGGGGTGCCCCATGCCAGCCAGGCGACCAGCAGCAGCGCGCCCAGCAGCAGCGCGCCCAGCAGGAGGGTGGTGGTGAGCGGGCGAGAGGTCGATGTGCGAGGTGAAGAGGACATGCGGGCAGCATAGCGCCGAAGAAGCCGGGAAGGATCCGGGAAGGATCCGGGAAGATCTTGGGGGGGGGGCGGAGTCGATCGCCCTGACGAGTGCAGCGGGCGCTGATAAGATGTGCGCCCCGTATCGACACCGCCCAAACCGACATTGCCTAGGCCCCCATGACCCAACGTCCCGATGCCGAACAACGGCGCACCGAAGCGCTCGATTACCACGCCAAGCCGCAGCCGGGGAAGATCGCCACGGCGATCACCAAGCCCACCGAGACGGCGCGCGACCTGGCGCTGGCCTACTCGCCGGGCGTGGCCGAGCCCGTGCGCGCCATTGCCGCCGACCCGGACGCCGCCTGGCAGTACACCGCCCGCGGCAACCTGGTGGCGGTGATCTCCGATGGCTCGGCGATCCTGGGGCTGGGTGATCTCGGGCCGCTGGCCTCCAAGCCGGTGATGGAGGGCAAGGGCGTGCTGTTCAAGCGCTTTGCCGACATCGACGTGGTCGATCTGGAGGTCGAGGCGGAAACGCCGCAGGCGTTCATCGATACGGTGCGTCGGCTGGAGCCCTCCTTCGGCGGCATCAATCTCGAGGACATCAGCGCACCACGCTGCTTCGAGATCGAGGCCGCGCTGAGCGAGGCGATGGATATCCCGGTCTTCCACGACGACCAGCACGGTACGGCGATCATCATCGCCGCGGGTCTGACCAACGCCCTGCGCCTGCAGGGAAAGCGCCTCGATCAGGCGAAGCTGGTGCTGGTCGGGGCGGGCGCGGCCGGCACAGCCACCCTCAATCTGTTGCTCGACATGGGCCTCAAACGCGAGAACCTGTTGGTCGTCGATCGCGTCGGCGTGCTGCACGAAGGGATCGAGGACCTGCCCGAGCATCATCGTCGCTTTGCCGCCAAGACCGAGGCGCGCACGCTCGCCGAGGCGCTGGTGGGTGCCGACGCCTTTGTCGGCCTGTCGGCGCCCAACCTGCTGAGCGAGGAGATGCTCGCCAGCATGGCGGACAAGCCGGTGGTCTTCGCGCTGGCCAACCCCGACCCTGAGATCCTGCCCGAGCTCGCCCACCAGGTGCGCGATGACCTGATTATGGCGACCGGGCGCAGTGACTACCCCAACCAGGTCAACAACGTGCTGGCCTTCCCGTTCATCTTCCGTGGGGCGCTCGATTGTCGCGCCCGGCGGATCACCCCCAACATGAAGATCGCCTGCGTCGAGGCGCTGGCCGCGCTGGCCCGCGAGGCGGTGCCCGAGTCGGTGCTCACGGCCTACGATCTCGACGCGCTGGCGTTCGGGCCGGAGTACATCCTGCCCAAGCCCTTTGACCCGCGGCTGATCGAACGCCTGCCGGGAGCAGTCGCCCAGGCGGCCGCGGACGATGGCGTGGCCCGCACCCCCTACCGTCCGCATTCGATGCCGGGGGCAGGCTCACAATGAGTCAGGCGCGTGCCTGGTTGATCGATTCCCACGCCCAGATCTGGCGGGCGTGGCACGTCTACGAGAAGGGCCGCACCGATCAAGCCGGGCGGCCGGTCAATGCCGTGCTGGGCTTTGCCGATTACCTGCTGGCGCTACTGGAATCGACCTGGCTGCCCAACCAGCCGGCGCCGATCATCGCGGCCATTTTCGATGCCCCCTGCGGTCGCGGGCATCGCCAGGCGATCTATCCCGACTACAAGGGCCACCGCCCACCCACGCCCGTCGACCTCAAGGATCAGTTTCCGCGCTGCCGCGAGCTGGCCACGGCGGCCGGTTTCGGCGCGCTGGACCATGCCGGCTTCGAGGCCGACGACGTGATCGGCACCCTGGTCGGGCTGCTGCGCAGCCGCGAGCGGGCGGTGACCATCGTCACCGGCGACAAGGATTTGGCCCAACTCCTAGGCCCGGACGATCGCTGGTACAACCCCATGCGGGGCTCGGTGATGGCCTACGGTGACGTCGAGCGCCGCTTCGGCGTGCGCCCGGCGCAGATTGCCGACTGGCTGGCGCTATCCGGCGACGTGGCCGACAACATTCCCGGCGTGCCGGGCATCGGGCCGCGCACCGCCGCGCGCCTGCTGCGCAAGCATGGCTGTATCGATGGCATCTACGAGAACCTCTCGGCGGTCTACGGCATGAAATTCCGCGGGGCCCCGCGCGCCCAGCGACTGCTGCAGGAGTACGAAACGCAGGTGCGACTGTCACGGCAACTCACCGAGATCGTCTGCGATCTGCCGCTGGCCGAGACCCCCTCGCCGTGGCGGGGTATCGATCGTCCCGCGCTGGTGCGCATTCTCGAACAGGCCGGGGCCGACCCCGCCCAGATCGAGCGCTGGGAGGCCTGGGACGCCCCGCTGGTCCGTTCGGCATGAGCCTGCTCGCCTTCAACAAGCCGTTCGATTGCCTGTCCCAGTTCACGGCCGAGGCCAACAGCCCGGCGGCCACACTGGCCAACTGGATCGACTTTCCCGGCGTCTACCCTGCCGGCCGCCTCGACCGCGACAGCGAGGGCCTGCTGCTGCTTACCGACGACGGTCGCCTGCAGAACCGGCTGGCCGACCCTCGCCACAAGCTCGCCAAGGTTTATCTCGCGCAGGTGGAGGGCGAAATCGACGAGGGCGCACTCACCGCCCTGCGTGAAGGCGTGACCCTCAAGGACGGCACCACCCGCCCGGCCGGTGCCGAGCGGATGGCCGAGCCCGACTGGCTCTGGCCGCGCCAGCCGCCGGTGCGGTATCGCAAGAGCGTGCCCACCAGCTGGGTGCAGGTCACCCTGCGCGAGGGCCGCAACCGCCAGGTGCGGCGGATGACCGCCCACGTCGGCTTTCCCACCCTGCGCCTGATCCGGCTCGCGATCGGTCCCTACCGACTCGACGGTCTCGCCCCGGGTGAATGGCGCGAACTATTGAGCTGAGAGGCCGCCCGCCTGCGGATTCGAGTTGTTCACCCCCGTTTCGTTCCGTCTCGTGATTTTCCGACCCGGTTTGTCGGGTAAAACCCGTTTTTCCGCAATGGGTTACCCCGAAATGGCGGTCGGTTTCGGGCCCCTGCTTTGCGCCCGGGGTGATTATTCGGTAGATTGCGCGCTCCGCTCGGCGCGGCGGGGTGTCCGAAGTCACTGGTTTGATGTTTCATAACAGTGACTTGCGGGGTGACAGATGAGCAAGAAAACGGGGCGTGCCATGAACATCATGAAGCAGTTTGTGCTGGGTCGTCGGCTGGTGGGCGGCTGGGCGTTGGATCAGGGCGTTACGCTCGACGACGCGGCGGCGATTCGCCTGGCCGACACCCTGGCCGAACGTGACTGGCAGACGCCGCGGGCCGCCGACGACCTCGACCTGTCCCTGCTGTCGTTCCTGATCCTGGAAACGGCCCACCGCTATTACGTCCAGGCCGACAAGGCACTCAAGACCTGCCAGACCGAGGAAGGGCGCACGCTCTTTCCGGCCGCGATGTTGCCCGCGCGTCTGGCCGACCTCGCCGCCACGCTGCGTTTCTACAACGAGGCGCCGGTGCTGGCCGAGTCCCTGCCGACCAACGGGCTGGCGAGCCTGCAGAGCCTCACGAACACCCTGTTCGCGGTCATCGCCGCCCAGTTCCCCGAGCACATGGCCGAGGTGCACCCGCAGGTGATGCGCGCCGAGGTCGCCGAGGTGGTTCGCGCGGGTTTTGCGCGCCAGGCGGCGCACGTGCCGGTCTACTCGCCCACGCATCTGGAGTTCATGGGCGCGGTCGACAAGACCCGCTGCATCTTCGCCCCGTCGGGCAAGTACTGGGGGGCGCGCGATTACGATCCGGCGCGTGGTTTCGAGGCCAACGTGCGCCAGTTCGGCGAGGACCTGTTCCGCTTCATGACGGTCGCGCACAAGGAAAGGTTCAAGGGGCTGGCCTTCCGTCTGCCGGCCTCGTTCAGCGACTCGATCGAGCGATTGGCCGAGACCACCGCGACGTTGCTCGATGGGCTCAATCGCATCGACCCGGCCGGATCGAATTGCCTGCGACACGTGGACGGCAAGCCCGGCTGGAAGTTCGAGTGGGCCGGCGAGCCCATGTTTCTCACCGCCTTCGGCGTCTGCTACCCGGCAGACCACCCGCGCAACCCGTACGGCTTTGATTACACCTACTTCTTCTTCCAGCCGGATTTCGTGCTGCGCAATCACCCGGGGCTGATCAACGGCAAGGAAGAGATCTCGCGCCAGCGCATCCTCGCCTCCTTCCACAAGGACGGCATGGACTATGACAATGTCGGCAAGGAAGCCGAGCACGCCCGTTACCTGCGCCCGATGGACGCCGATGGTCCGGCCGTGGCCTGGTGGGAATACCTGCCTGCCCGGCGCATGGCCGAGCAGCCGCTGCCGTCCGCCGTCTGAGCCCCTGAGCGGCCTTGCGGCCGTGGGTCGCGGTCAGTCCAGTCGCGAGAGCAAGGCGGCGCGCAGTTTGTCCGACAGCGGCGGCTCGGCCAGCCAAATGCCGAAATAGGCCCGTGCCAGCTCGCGGTCATCCGATTCGAAGCGGGTCTCGTCGTTGAGACTCAGGGTCAGCCGGGGCGCCTCGGGGTCCCAGTCGAGGCGATAGCGATCGCCGTCGGTCACGTCGATCATGGTGTTTTGTATCGCATCGATCTTGGGGCGGATCGCCTCGCGCTCCTCGTCCGCGTACTGCTCATCCAGGGCCACCCAGGTCGCCTTGCGGATATCGCCTGCGCCGACGTCGCGGTGGTACTCGAGGATCAGGCTCATGGGCACCTCGGCGTTCACGATGGCGTTTTCGTTGGCCTCGGCCGGCGCGTAGAGCGCCGCGTCGTACACGTCCCAGAGCATGTAGCTGGCGGTGCCCGATCCCTGTAAGACCAGTGCGCTAGCGCCTAAGGATTGCTCTGTCTCGAACGAGTCGGCGAGGGCCGGCGCACTGCCCCAGCCCAGCGTCATGGCCAGCCCCAGCCCCAGCGCGATCCGGGTCGAATGCGCGTTCATGATGCCTCCCCATCGGGATCGGTCTTGGTGAAGAACAGCGTGACCTCGCCGACGCGGATGCCGAACTTCTTCACCGTCGCGCGGTTGATCACCACGTTCTCGCTCTGGCGAATCATCCAGTCGTCGAAGGCCACGTCGATGGTCGAGTCGCCGTAGGGCAGCCGCAGCACGTAACGCCAGTTGAGCGCCTGGCCCATCTCGCGGCCTTCGGCGGTGCCGACGATGTCGCCGGCCCGGCCCACGTAACGGCCTTCGCCGGTGGGCGTGATGCGCCAGGTGCGCTGGTCGGTTTCACCGTCCTCGTAGACGAAATCCTCGTCGAGCACGAATGCCTCGCCCTCCCAGTAGCCGTCGATCTCGACCCGGAACTGGCGCTTGATCTCGCCGCCGCGGCCCTCGAAGATGCCGTAGGCCCAGGTCTGGCCTTCGAAATAGTCGGTCAGGTCGAAGGCGGGCGTGGTGCCCTGGAATTGCTCGAGTTTCATGCTGCTGCATCCTGTGAGTAGCAGGGTGAGGGCGAGCGCACTCGCCACGGCAAAGCCTCGGATCATGGGGTGGTTCCTCGCAGAGGGGTTTCTTGGAGATGGGATTCGGTGTCGGTCAGCAGGCGGAAGACCAGCCAGGCGGCAGCGAGTTTGAAGGCGACCGGCAGGGCGCCGTAGGTGACGGCCAGTGCGGTGGTGTCGGTGTCGCCGGGCTCAAAGCCGGCCAGCGCCAGCAGCCCAAAACCCACCCCGACGGCCACGGCAAGTGCGAGTTTGGTTGCCAGTCCCAGCAGGCCGAAGAACAACCCGGCACGATCCCCGCCGCCGTCGTCACTGTCGATGCCGGCAATGTCGGCCTGGATCGAGGCCGGCAGGGCCATGTCGGCCCCGAGACTCAAGCCCGAGATCGTGCAGATCAGGGCAAACCAGGCCACGTCCCCGCTACCCAGCCACGGCGCGAAGGAAAAGCTGGCCGCGGCGAGCAGGATCGACGCTCCCCAGGCGCGGCGCTTGCCGATCCGTCGGGCCACCGCGGTCCAGGCCGGCAGGGCGGCGATGCCGGCGGCGAAATACAGCAATAGCAGCCAGCCGAGCCAGTCCTGGGCGCCCAGCCGGTCGGCGACGAACATCAGGAACAGCGCCGCGGGAATGCCGTTGGCCAGGTTGTTGAGGAAATAGCCGCCCAGCAGGCCGCGCAGGCGACGGTTGTGTTTCAACAGCGGCCAGCCGTGACGCCAGTCGACCAGCGGGCGATGGACGGCCGGTTCGGGGGTGGTCGCCGCCATGAGGAGAAAGCCGGCCGGCAGCCCGATCGCCATCAGCCAGAACACGGCCGTGAGCACGTCCGCCGGGGCCTCGCTGCCCAGCATGATCGGCAGGGCAGCAGCGAGCACGGTGCCCACCAGGGCCAGGCCTTCGCGCCCGGCGGCCAGTCGGGTGCGCCCGTGCGGGGAGGGGTCGGCCTCCGCGCCCAGGCTGGTGTAGGGCAGCTGGATCATCGTCCAGCCAAGGAACGCCGCCAGGCCCCAGAGGTAGAGATACCAGAGCCCGACGTCGTCGTCCGGGCGCAGCAGGAACCACAGCGAGGCGATCAGCAGCGGCATGCCCGCGCCCATCAACCATTTGCGTCGATGGCGGCCCGGGATGCGGTCGGAGAGGTAGCCGACCACCGGGTCGGTGATCACGTCCCACAACCGAGTGAGCATCAGGGCCATGCCGACGGCCGCCAGCCCCAGGCCCAGTTCGTTGGCATAGAACGGCGGCAGGTAGACGTACAACGGAATGCCCATCAGCGCCAGCGGCAAGCCCGGGGCACCGTAGGCGAGCACCTGCCACAGGCTCAGTCGCGGCGTTGGGCTCGAGGTGGGGGTCACGGTCGTTCCAGAATGACCTGGGCGACGTTGATGCGTCCGGCGAGAAAGCCCGCCTCGCAATAGGCGAGGTAGTAGCGCCAGGTCTGGCGGAAGCGGTGGCCGAAGCCCAGGGCTTCCAACTGGTCCTCGACGGCATCGAAGCGTTCGCGCCAGCGGGCGAGCGTGCGGGCGTAGTCGTGGCCGAACAGCGCGGTCTCGCGCACGGTCAGCCCGGCGGTCGCCGCATCCGCGTGGAAGCGTTCGATCGAGGGCAGCATGCCGCCGGGGAAGATGTAGAGCTGGATGAAGTCGGGCTCGCGGCGATAGCCCTCGAAGGCGTCCTTGTCGATGGTGATGACCTGGACGGCCGCGCGGCCGCCTGGCTTGAGCCGGTCATGGACGGTCTGAAAGAACGTCGGCCAGTAGCGCTCGCCGACCGCCTCGAACATCTCGATCGAGACGATGTGATCGAACTGCCCACCCTGATCGCGGTAGTCGGTCAGGTGCAAATGGGCGCGATCATCGAGGCCGGCCGAGGCGAGTCGATCGCGGCCGTAGGCGAGTTGCTCGGTGGACAGTGTGAGTCCGTCGAGGCGCAGTCCACGGCCGGCGGCGGTCTCGGCGAGTCCGCCCCAGCCGCAGCCGATCTCCAATAGCCGATCACCCGGGCGGGCATCCAGTCGGTCGAGCAGCCGGTCGTACTTGCGTTGCTGGGCGGTGGCCAGCGCCTCGTCCGGTTCGGCGAACAGGGCCGCCGAGTAGGTCATCGACTCGTCGAGCCACAGCCGGTAGAAGTCGTTGCCGAGATCGTAGTGTGCGGCGATGTTGCGCCGGCTGCCGCCACGGTGATTGGCCCGCAGGGCATGCTGAATACGGTGGCCGAGTCGGGCCCAGAAACCCGGGCGCAGGTCATGGCCGATCGCCTCGAAGTTGCGCGCGCCGATCTCGAGCAGGCTGGTCAGGTCATCGGTGGTGAAGTCCCCTTCGATGAAGCCTTCGGCGATGCCGATGTCGCCCAGCCGGGCGATCCGGGAAAGCAGCCGGGCGGGGTGATGCAGGTGCACGCTGGCCGACAGTTCGCGATGTTCGTCGCCAACGAATTCGGCGACGCCGCCGTCGTCGGTGGTCACCCGCACGCGACCGATGCGCATGCCGGCGAGCAAATGGCTGACCCAGCGCGCGCGCAATGGCAGGGTATGTTCGGTCGGCCGCTTATCGGCGGTCGAGCCCGAAACCGGGCTCAGTTTTCGTGTCTGGACGATGGGCATGAACTGACCTCCGATGTCGGTGGTGGCGGGCTCTTGTGGAAACGCCCACCCTTGAGCCAGATTTTCAGGGCCTGCCAATGAATCAGGCCGATCACCTTGACCGTGAGAAGCGGGATGCGCAGGGCCTCGAGCAGCAGGCGGCGGTCGTTCAGCTCGCGGCGTTGCGCGTTGTGGGTGGCGACCAGCGTCAGGGTTTCCGCGCCATCCTGATCGACCTCGGTCTCGCGGATCGACACCCCCAGCCGCTCGCCGGGGCGCGACAGGCGGAAGTGATAGCGCATGTTCATGGGCAGAAACGGCGAGACGTGGAATGCCTTGTCGGCCTGGGTGCGGAACGGGTTTTCCAGCGGGCGGCCGTGGTCATGCAGGAAGTAGTGGTGATGCCCGCCAAAGGTATTGCTGACCTCGCAGTTGATCGCGATCAGCTCCCCGTGTCGGTCGTGGCAGTACCAGACGATCAGCGGGTTGAACTGGTAGCCGAGCACGCGGGGGTAGGCAGAGACCAGGATCTTGCCGCCCTTGATGTCGATGCCCTGCGTGTGCGCCATGGCCGTGATCCAGTCACGTAGCGGCATGTCGCGGCGCGGGCCGTGATCGCGGTCGTACACCGAGAACAGGTTGAAGCGGTTGTGCGACAGCAGACGCTGGTCGGGAAAGCCGGCCTCGAGGTCGTCGAGATCGACCAGCAGCGTGAACACCCGGTAGCGAAAGCGATAACAGGCCCGCGTGAATCGCTGGTGCATGACCCAGCCCTGATAGAGAGACGAGCTCATGTGGCCTCCGCTCGGGATTCCCAGGGGATGGCCACGCCGCATTGTCGGGCGACGGCCACGGCCGACGCCAGTCCGTCCTCGTGAAACCCGTAACCCATCCAGGCGCCCGCATAGAAGGTGCGGCGATGGCCCTGCAAGGCGGGCAACTCGGCCTGGGCGGCCATGGCGCGGGCGTCGAACACCGGGTGGTGATAGGTGATCTCGCGTTCGACCAGCGACTCGCGGGGCGGCTCGAAGGGGTTGAGCGTCACCAGCCAATCGTGCGCTGATTCCAGTCGCTGCAGGCGGTTCAACCAGTAGGTCACTGCCACGGCCCGTTCGCCATCGGCGTCACGTCGGCCCAGGTAATTCCAGCTCGACCAGACTTGGTGTTGACGCGGCATCAACGCGGTATCGCGATGCAGATAGGCGCGATTTTCCTGAAAGCGGAAGGCGCCCAGCACGCCGGCTTCCGCCGCGTCCGGCCGGTCGAGCGAGGCGAGCGTCTGGTCGGCGTGTCCGGCCATCACCACGGCATCGAAGCGCCGGTCGTATTCGGGCAGCGTAACGCCATGCTCGTCGCGCTCGATCCGGTTGACGGGGTGTGAGGCCAGCGCCTCGAAGCGGCGCTCGGCAAGCATCCGCTCGACGTAGCGTCGCGAGCCGCCCGGCACCGTTTCCCATTGCGGGCGATCCTGCACGTTCATCAGGCCGTGATTGGCAAAGAACTGCAGGAAGCCCCGCGCCGGGAACGCGCGCATCTGGCGGGTGGGGCACGACCAGATCGCCGCGGCCATGGGCAGCAGGTAATCCTCGGCCAATCGCGGCGAGAAGCGGTGCTGATCGAGGAACTGCCCCAGGCTGCGCGTGCCGAGCGACTCATTGGCCAGGGCCGCCTTGCCCAGCCGGTTGAAGCGTAGGATCGCGGACACCATCCGCAGGAAGCTCGGCCGCAGCAAGTTGCGACGTTGGGCGAACAGGGTATTGAGATTGTCGCCACTGTATTCGAGCCGACCGCCGTCCATGCTGATGCCGAACGACATGTCGGTGGGTTGGGTCTCGATGTCGAGCGATTCGAACAGGCCGAACAGGTGCGGGTAGTTGGGTCGATTGCAGACGATAAACCCGCTGTCGACCGCAAGGCCCCCGCCCCGCCCATCCTCGACCAAATGTGTGTGGGTGTGCCCTCCGAGGTAGTCGTTCTTCTCGAACAGCGTGACTCGATGCCGCTGGCTCAGCAGCCAGGCGGTACCCAGCCCGGCGATGCCCGAGCCGATCACGGCAATGTCGAGCGCTCGGTCGGTTGGCGGGGTAAACGGCAGGGTCTGGGTCACTCGAAGCTCCGGGGCTGGGTAGATTACGGGACGAGTGTATAACCTATGTACAGGGTTTGCACAGAAAGTTTCCCGGCCATTTCTCGGCTCGTCACCTTGTTCTCACGGGGGCCGTGTGCGTCGATCGGCTTGCGCTGATCACGCGTGTGCACGGCGCTCGACCCGCGCCGGGTTATCGCTGGCAAGCTAGGGCAATGCACTGGGCGCGCAGGCGGCGTTGCCGGAACTTATACACGCCCGTGGCCGGTTTCGACCCGGCGAAGGGCCAGACGTTCAGCCAGACGTTCAGGTTGGGTTGTGCCGACCACGTCCAGCGGGTCAGCAAGGGGCGGCGCGCAGTGCCTCCCTTTGTCTACGAGAGACAACAACGGGAGACAACAAGATGAGACGGGCTGTCTGTGTGCCGCCTTGTACCGGGATTCCCTGCTACGCCAACGGGATCGGTGCGCCAGCTACCCTCGCCCGGTCTGCCGTCCAGACCCGGTGCGCGCATCGATACCCAGCGGGCTGCGGTCATTCGTGAGCAGGTCGAGGGGTGGCGGAAGGCGTTCAGGTCCCCCGCCGACGATAGGGGCGGTTGAGTTGAATAATTCCCCTATTCTTTTCATGGACTTGTCAGCGTCCTCTTGCCCGATTCCGGTGGCCTCAGGGGCGGCTTTCTGGGATGATGGCGCGTTTGAAGGCACGACGGATTTCTCGTGCTTTTCCCGCCGCCCAACCGCGACCCGTCCCTGCCGGGCAAGTCGATTTCCGACCGGAGTTACCCGGCCCATGTCCGAGCTCAATGCCATTCGACTGATTCGCCGCAAGGCTATTCTGCTGGCCGTGCTGGGCATTCTCGTCAGCGGTATTCTCGTCGCTGTGGTCACCGCCGTGCCCATCTATCAGTCCGCGCGTGAGGGTCTGGAGCGCAGCACCTTGATGGGCGTCCAGGCGCAGGGCGCCGCGCTCAATAACCTGGTGCAGCGTTACGAGGGCATCGCCCGCCAGGTCACCAGCCGCACCGAGATTCGCCGCCGGCTCGCGGCCTATGTCCAGGGTGAAATGTCGATTGAGGCCTTGGCGGCATACACCGCCCCACGCCTGGCCGACGCGCTGGGCACCGCCCCGGCGCTGGTCGGCATCAAGCGGCTTGGCCCGTTCGGCGAGGTGATCGTCGATGAGGGGCTGACGGCCGAGGCGCCCGACCACTCGATCCTCGATGACTTGGATGACGTGCAGAGCCGGCTGGTGCAATTCGAGGATCGCATCATCTGGCGTACCGCGGCGCCCATCCTTGGTGCTGCCGGCGAGCGTTTGGGCACTGACGTGCTGTTTTTCGAAGTGGACGGCCTGGTCAAGTTGCTCGAGCGGGCGCGCACCCTGGAGCCCTCGGCGCGAGGCTTTCTCCTCGATTACCGCGAAGGCCGCCTGGTGGGCGTGAACGCGGATGCTTCCGGGCTGGAAATGGACGAACCGCGCGCGGCGATCGCCGGACCTTTGGCGCGCGTCGATCCGACCGGGCCCGGGGTGGTCTGGCCCGAGCTCGATGGTCACACCCGCGTATTGTTCTACACCCCGGTGGGCGGTGGGCGCTGCCTGCTGCTGATCGAGGCGGGTTTTTGGAGCTTTTATCAGCCGGTGGTCGCCCGATTGCTCTGGCCGCTGGGGCTGGTCTTCCTGCTGTTGCCGATCGTCGCCCTGTTGGCGGCGCGGGCGTTGCGTCCCGTGTTGCGGCGCCTGTCGAAGCAGGCCGAGGAGCTGGAGCGGTCGGCCGGGGAATTGCGCCTGGCCGGCACCGTGTTCGAGGGGACCGGCGAGGCGATCATGATCACCTCACCCAATCACCGCATCTTGCGCGTCAACCCGGCCTTCACCCACATCACGGGTTTCGCCGCCGACGAGGTGATGGGGCGGCCGATGTCGGATCTGTTCCAGTTGGATGACAAGGAAAGCGAGCAACTGGAACGTATCTGCCAACGAGTGAATCGTGAGCGCAGTTGGCAGGGCGAGCTCGACTATCGCAACCGCCGAGGCGAGCGCCTGACGGCGCTGCAGACGATCAGCAAGGTTGCCGACGAGCATGGCCGCGCCAGCCATTTCATCCACATCTTCAACGACATTACCGAGACCAAGGCGGCCGAGCAGCAGATTCGTCACCAGGCTCATCACGACTCGCTGACCGATCTGCCCAACCGCGCCTCGCTCAAGTACCGAATCGGCGACGCGGTTGCCCGGGCGCGGAATGAAGAGACGCGTCTCGCCATATTGTTCCTCGATTTGGACTACTTCAAGGAGGTCAATGACCGCTTGGGCCACGCGGTGGGCGACCGGTTGCTGCGCGAGGTAGCCCAGCGATTGCAGCGGCTGTTGCGCCACGAGGACGTCGTCGGGCGCCTCGGCGGGGACGAGTTCCTGATCCTCATCGAGGGGCTGCCCGCGCCACGCTTCGCCGGTCAGGTGGCGGGCAAGGTGATCGAGGTGCTGACCCAGCCGTTCGCCCTCGATGACGAGCAGGTCTCGATCGGGGTGTCGATCGGGATCGCGGTTTTCCCCGAACACGCCCGGGACGCCGAGGAGTTGATCAACCACGCCGACGCCGCCATGTACGACGCCAAGGCCGCCGGGCGCAACACGTTCCGCTACTTTGACGGGCCGGAGGGCGAGGTGCCACGTTGCGCGGGGGATCGCCCGCCGTCCTGAATGAGTGGGTCTTTATAGACAGACCTCCTGATTCAATCAGGGCTCAACAAGAGAAAGCCCCCGCGGCAGGGTGCCGGCGGGGGCTTTTTTTCGTCCGGGATGACCGGGTAGGCGATTAGCTGCTGCGTTCCTGGATCAGGCGATGGATACGCGGGGTCAGGATCAGGTCCATGGCGTAGCTCATCTTGCCGCCCGGCACCACGATGGTGTTATAGCGGGACATGAACGAGTGCGGGATCATCTGCAGCAGGTAGGGGAAGTCGACGCCGAATTCGTCCGGATCGCGGAAGCGGATGACGACCACGCTCTCGTCCGGCGTCGGGATGTCGCGGGCGATGAACGGGTTGGAGGTGTCGACGGTCGGTACGCGCTGGAAGTTGACGTCGGTCTCCGAGAACTGCGGGGTGATGTAGTTCACGTAGTCCGGCATCCGGCGCAGGATGGTGTCGACGATCTTCTCGGCGGAGTAGCCGCGTTCGGCGTTGTCGCGGAAGATCTTCTGGATCCACTCGAGGTTGACGATCGGCACGACGCCGACACCGAGATCAACGTGCTGGGCGACGTCGACGTCATCGGTCTTCACCAGGCCGTGCAATCCTTCGTAGAACAGCAGGTCCGAGCCGGCCGGGATGTCTTCCCACGGGGTGAACTCGCCCGGGCCGAGGTTGGTGTTCAGGCGCGCATTGTGCTCGGCGGCTTCCTCGTCGCTATGCAGGTAGTAGCGCTTCTTGCCGCTACCGGATTCGCCGTAGTTCTTGAACAGCTCGCCCAGCTTGTCGAAGTGGTTGGCGTTCGGGCCGAAGTGGGAGAAGAAATTGTTGCCCTTCTCGGATTCGGCGGCCATGCGCTCGCGCATGTCCTTGCGGTTCAATGCGTGGAAGCTGTCGCCCTCGATCACGACCGGCGAGATTTCCTCGCGGCGGAAGATGTGGTTGAAGGCGCTCTTGACGGTGGATGTGCCGGCGCCGGACGAGCCGGTAACCGCGACAACGGGATGCTTTTTGGACATGGTCCCTCCTGTTGGAAAGCAATAAAAACGAAACGTGGATAAAGTGGTGGGATTGGGTCGTTTCGACCGGGGAGGAGGGCGGTTTAATCGCGCGCGACTCGACTCACCCGGCAAAACGAAAGCCCACGATAATAGGGGTTTGCGTCACCGGGAACAAGTTGTTGGCTATCGAATCGGCGGGATGGCCGGGCGGATTTCAAGCATCTCCAGCCGGTTTGCCGGGCCGATCAGCGCCGTCTGTAGAGCAGGTCGAAGACCTGGTGGCCGCGTTCTTCGCCGCGTCGCTCGAACTTGGTGCGCGGCCGCCAATCGGGCCGGGCGTTCTCGCCGCTGCCCTCGTGCTCGGCCACGAAGGCCGGGTGGGCATCGAGTACCTCGCGCATGTGTTCGGCGTATTCGGCCCAGTCGGTCGCCAGGTGCCACAGCCCGCCGGGCTTGAGGCGGCGAGCGACCAGATCGGCGAATGGTGTCTGCACGATGCGGCGCTTGTGGTGCCGTTTCTTGTGCCACGGGTCGGGGAAGTAAAGCAGCATCCGGTCGAGGCTTTCCTCGGGCACGCGCTGATCGAGGAACGGCACGGCGTCACCGCAAACGGCCTTGAGATTGGTCAGGCCGAAATGCTCGATGCCGTTGAGCAGGTGCCCCACGCCCGGACGGTGGACCTCGATGCCGATGAAGTTTTGGCCGGGATCCTTGGCGGCCATTTCCACCAGGCTGTCGCCGTTGCCGAAACCGATCTCCAGGGTCAGCGGCGCCTTCCGGCCGAACAGTTCGGCCGGGTCGATCGGCTCGCCGGTCGGCTCAATCAGGTATTTCGGGCCCAGTTCGTTCAGCGCCCGCTGCTGGCCCGGTGTGAGTCGGCCTTCGCGGCGGATGAACGAGCGGATGCGGCGACGGACGCCGTCGCTCTTTTCGGTCGATTCGCTCATGGGATCAGAAAAACAGGCCGTCGATGGGCGAGGAGGCACTGGCAAAGCGCTTTCTGGGCATGCGCCCGGCGAGGAACGCCTCGCGGCCGGCCTCGATGGCCTTCTTCATCGCCGAGGCCATCAGCACCGGGTTCTTGGCGTGGGCGATGGCGCTGTTCATCAACACGCCGTCGCAGCCGAGCTCCATCGCCACCGCCGCGTCCGAGGCGGTGCCGACGCCGGCATCGACGATGATCGGCACCTCGGCGTTCTCGATGATGGTCATCAGGTTGTACTTGTTCTGGATGCCCAGGCCCGAGCCGATCGGCGCGGCCAACGGCATGACCGCGACGCAGCCGATTTCCTCGAGACGCTTGGCGACGATCGGGTCGTCGGAGGTGTAGACCATCACTTCGAAGCCATCCTCGACCAGTGTCTCGGCGGCGAGCAGGGTGTTGGTGATGTCCGGGTAGAGGGTTTTCTCATCACCGAGCACCTCGAGCTTGACCAGGTTGTGACCGTCGAGCAGTTCACGGGCCAGGCGACAGGTGCGCACCGCTTCGGTGGCGGTGTAGCAGCCGGCGGTGTTGGGCAGGATGGTGAAGCGCTCCGGCGGTAGCACGTCGAGCAGGTTGGGCTCGTCCGGGTTCTGGCCGATGTTGCTGCGACGGATCGCCACGGTGACGACCTCGGCCCCGGCGGCCTCGGTCGCCTCGCGGGTCTCGGTCATGTCCTTGTACTTGCCGGTGCCGGTCAGCAGGCGCGAGGAGAAGCGGCGGCTGCCGACGATCAACGGCTGGTCGGCCGTCAGGCTGGATTCGGGACGGGTGTCAGTCATGAGCTTGGTTTCGTTGCTGTGATGTGCGGGTGACGGTCAGTGCCGGGCATCGGCCCGGTCGCTGCCGCCCTCGATGGTGTCATGCGGGTCGAGGCTCAGAGCCAGGCCGTCGATCGTCAGCGGATCGTGCAGGTGCTTGAGCTTGATCACGGTGAGCACCAGGCTGCCCGAGTCGTCCGGCAGGGGGGCGCTGCGCACTACCTCGCCAGCGGCCTCGTCCTTGTCATTAAGGACCGGTGTGCCGGGCGCGGGTGGGGCGAGCCCGAGCACGTGGCCGGCAAACAGGCGCCGGTTGGGTTTGCCCAGGTAATGCATCCGGGCGATGACTTCCTGGCCCGGATAACAGCCCTTTTTCAGGCTGAAGGCCTGGAGCTCGTCGAGGTTGATCCACTGCGGCACGAAGTGCTCGACCGTCTCGCCCGTGACTTCGGGAATACGGTCCTCGATCTCGGCGCGCTCCCAGTGGTCGGTCGAGACGATCGTCGTGCCGTTGGCAGCGGATCGCACGAGCGTTTTCAGGTCGTCGGTCGGGCCATGGACGGCAATGCGCATGCCATTGCGCGTGTTTTGCTCTTCGCGCAGGAACAGTCGTCCTTGTGCATCGACAACGGCGGGCCAACGGCCGGGTGTCGGCTCGGCCTCGCGCAAGCGCTCGACCGCCTCGCAGGTGGCATCATCGAACGGGCAGTCCATCGACTCATGGACGCTCGGCCAGATGACCCCGAGTGTGGCCTGGTCTTCGACCAACGACAATTGCACGTCCCGTCGCAGGACGTACATCTGCAGGCGTTTGAGCAGGTCGGGGGCGAGTTCGGCGCGCGTGACCAGGCGGAATCCGTCCTCGTGTGCAGCGATGCGCAGCAATCCCAGTGCCCGACCCTTGGCGCTGCAGAACGCGGAGAAGGCGGCTGCCTCGTCGGTCAGGGCGTTGACGTCCTGCGTGAGGATCGCGTGCAGGAACGCGCGTGCCTCCGAGCCGGTGACCTCGATGACTCGGCGGTCGGTCAGATCGGTCAGCAGGATGGCGCCAGCGGCCGGGGTGTCGCTCGGCTGCATCAGGTCGTGCCAGGTTATGTCGGTCGCGTCGGACATTGGTGCATCCAAGGTCGTCAGGAGTGGTGCGCAAGGATAACATCACCCCTCGCGGCTTGGCTTGGATGGAAGGGCGCCCATGGAACGGATATCGGAAGGATTGAGTGAACGGCTTGTCGCCGATCGTTGGTTGCTGGCGGCCTGGAGCGGACTGGTCGTGGCGGCCTGGCTGGCGGTGAGTCTGGTCATCTGGCAGTCGCCCCGGCCGGTAGGCGCACACACGCCAGCGCTTGAGTGGGCGTGGCGCTCGGCGGCCTGGCTGGTGGTCTCAGGCTGGTTGTGGCGTTGCCTCCGTCATCGTCCACCGGGGTTCGCCCTCGAGGGCCGCTTGGCCTGGTCGGCCGGGCGCGCCGAGGTGTTGCTATCCGGTGGTGAGTCGATCCGTGGGGAGGCGCGCGTGCTCTGGCAAAGTCCGTTACTGGTCGGGGTGGCTCTCGATGCCGTCGAGTCCGGCAGGTTCACGCTTTGGCTCACGCCCTGGCGGTTGGGGCGGCGAGGTTGGTGGCGACTGCAACGCTTTCTGACGCTGGGCTCGCCGTGATCAGTTGGTCGCGTCGCGCGGGCGAAGGCATCGGTCCAGCTCGATGATCTGCTCGCGCAGGGCCTCGGGTGATCGGTCGTTGACCAGCTCATAGTCGGCGATTGCCCGACGGGCGCGGTCATCGACCTGGGCGGCGATCAACTGCTCGGCTTGCCGGGCATCGATACCGGGGCGGGCCGTGAGCCGCTTTCGACGCAGCGCCGTTGGGGCGGTCAGCGTGATCACCGCGTCCAGCCAGTCGCGGTAGGCCGGCCAGACCGAGGTCTCGGCGAGCAGTGGCACGACCACGAGTACGTAGGGGGCGTGACGGGCCGCCGCCGTCGCTTGTGCGCGGGCCTTTGCCCGGATTGCCGGATGCAGGATCGCCTCCAGTGCGGCGCGCTCCGCCGGCTGGTCGAGGATGTGCTGGCGCAGCCTGTGGCGGTCCAGCCGGCCATCCTCAACGAGGATGTCGTTGCCGAATCGAGCCTGGATTTCATCGAGGCAGGGGCTGCCCGGCTCGACCAGCTCGCGGCTGATCGCATCGGTGTCGATGATCGGGATGCCCAACTCGGCGAAGATCGATGTCGCCAGGCTCTTGCCGCTGGCGATGCCGCCGGTCAGGCCCATGATGCGGCCAGTGGTCTCTGATGCCGTGGTTGTCATGCTTGGGTCGTCATGCGGTGATCAGAGCGGACCGCCCAGATAGGCCGTCATGATCGGTTCGCCGAGATACAGGGCGACCAGCCCGGCGATCGCCAGATAGGGGCCGAAGGGGATCGGGATGCGTCGGTCGTGGCGCAGGGCCAGGATCATGGCGATGCCGATCACGCTGCCGGCCAGGGCCGAGAGCAGGATCACCAGCGGCAGCATCTGCCAGCCCAGCCAGGCCCCCAGGGCCGCAAGCAGCTTGAAGTCGCCGAAGCCCATGCCCTCCTTGCCGGTCACCAGCCGGAACAGCCAGTACACCGACCACAGGGCCAGATAGCCGAATACGGCGCCCAGTACCGCCTCGTCGAGCGAGAGGTGATAGTCCGGCAGCAGGATCGGCAGGAGCAGCCCCAGCCATAGCAGCGGCAGGGTAAACACGTCGGGCAGCAGTTGGGTCTTGAGATCGATGATCGACGCGGCCAGCAGGGCCCACGTGAGCAGAAACACGGCCAGGGCGAGCGCAGTCGGGCCGAATTGCCAGGCCGCCAGGCCGATGAGCGCGGCGCTTGCCAGCTCCACCAGCGGGTATTGCCAGGAGATGGTCGTGCCACAATTGGCGCAGCGGCCGCGCAGCATCAGCCAGCTGAGCACCGGGATGTTCTGCCAGGCGCGGATCGGCGCGCCGCATTGAGGGCAGGCCGAGCCTGGACGGATCAGGTTGAAGGGGTCGTCGTCGGCCGCGTTGGAGGCGTCCTCGCCGGCCAGTAGGGCGCGGCATTCCCGTTTCCACTCGCGCTCCATCATCACCGGCAGCCGGTTGATGACGACATTGAGAAAGCTGCCCACCAGCAGGCCGAGCAGACTGGCGACCGTGATCCAGATGGCCGGGTGTTGCTGAAAGATGGCTTGCAGTTCGGACATGAGCTGTTCGGACCTAGGTCGGGGGCCTGACATGGAAACGGCCCGGTGAATAACGCGGGCCGAGGGAGGGGCGAACCGGTGGTGCGTGATTAGACCACGGCGCCCAGCTTGAAGATCGGCAGGTACATGGCGATGACCAGGCCGCCGACCACGATGCCGAGGAACGCCATGATCATCGGCTCGAGCAGGCTCGACATCGCGTCGACCATGTTGTCCACCTCTTCCTCGTACATGTCGGCCACCTTGGCGAGCATGCTGTCGAGCGCGCCGGTCTCCTCACCGATGGCAACCATCTGGATGACCATGACCGGGAAGAGGTTGGATTGCTGCATGCCGATACGCAACGGCGAACCGGCGGAGACCAGATCGCGCATGCTCATGACCGCGTCGCGGAACACGGCATTGCCGGTTGCCCCGGCCGTTGGCGGCAGGGCCTCGACCAGCGGCACGCCGGCGGAGAACATGGTGGCGAGCGTGCGGGCGAATCGAGCGATCGCGGACTTCTCGATCAAGGAGCCGAAGATCGGCATCTTGAGGATCAATCGGTCGAGAAAATGGTTGAACCGATCCGAGCGACGCTTGACGAACACAAACAGGAAGATCACCGCGGCGATGCCGCCAAAGATCCAGTGCCAGTACGCTCGGAACAGATCGGAAAGGCCGATGACGAACTGTGTGAAGGCGGGTAGGTCGGCGCCAAAGCCCTGGAACAGCGATTCGAACTGCGGGATGACGAAGATCAGCAGGATCGCGGTGACGATAAAGGCAACCACCAGCACCGCCGTCGGGTAGAACAATGCCTTCTTGATCTTGCCCTTGAGGCTTTCGGTTTTTTCCTTGTAGGTGGCGATGCGATCGAGCACCACTTCCAGCGCACCAGATTGCTCGCCGGCACGCACCAGGTTGACGAACAGCTCGTCGAAGTACTTGCGGTGCCGGTCGAGGGCGTCGGCCAGGTTGGTGCCACTCTCGACGTCGTTCTTTACCTCGTTGATGAGGTCCTTCATCGTCTTCTTTTCGGCGCTCTGGGCGATGATGTCCAGGGCCTGCACGATCGGCAGGCCGGCATTCATCATGGTGGAGAGCTGTCGGGCGAAGGTGGCGATGTCGCGGGGCTGGACCGGCTTGGAGCTGGAGAACAGGGGCTTGCTCTTGCGCTTGATCCGGATCAGGGTCATGCCCAGGCGGCGGATCTCGGCACGAACGGCGGTGTCGTTGAATGCCGCCATCTCGCCCTTGAGCACCCGGCCTTCCTTGGTGCGCGCCTCGTAGCTGAAGACGGGTTTCTCGGTCGTTTTGTTCTTGCGTGCCGCAATGGCCATCTTGTCTCTCCCTTGATCCCGGCCGCCTTCAGTCCTTGGTGACGCGGTTGATTTCCTCGAGGCTGGTCATGCCGGAAAGCACCTTTTTCAGGCCCGAGCGCCGCAGGTCGGGGATGCCCTCCTTGCCCGCCTGGTCGGCAATGTCGATGGCGTTGCCGCCTTCCATGATGATCCGCCCCATCGCCTCGGAGACCGGCATCACCTGGTAAATGCCGACCCGGCCTTTGTAGCCGTTGGTGCACTGGTCACAGCCGACGGCCTTGAATATCTTCGGCGACCTCGCGAGATCCTCGTCGGTGAACCCTTCGCGGCGGAGTTCCTCGTCGGGGATGCTCTCCTTGGTGCGGCAATTATTGCACAGGCGCCGCGCCAGTCGCTGGGCGATGATCAGGCTCACCGAGGAGGCGATGTTGTAGGCCGGCACGCCCATGTTGACCATGCGCGTGAGCGTCTGCGGCGCATCGTTGGTGTGCAGGGTCGAGAGCACCAGGTGACCGGTCTGGGCGGCCTTGATCGCGATCTCGGCGGTTTCCAGGTCACGGATCTCGCCCACCATGATCACGTCCGGATCTTGGCGGAGGAAGGCACGCAGGGCGTTGGCGAAGGTCAGGCCCACCTTGGGATTGACGTTGACCTGGTTGATGCCCGGCACCACGATTTCCGCCGGATCCTCGGCGGTCGAGATGTTGCGATCGCCGGTATTGAGGATGTTCAGGCCGGTGTACAGCGAGACGGTCTTGCCCGAGCCGGTGGGGCCGGTGACCAGGATCATGCCGTAGGGCTTGGCGAGCGCGTCCATGTAGAGCGCTTTTTGTTCCGGCTCGTAGCCGAGCTGGTCGATGCCCAGCTGCGCGCTGGTCGGGTCGAGGATACGCAGCACCACCTTTTCGCCGAACAGGGTGGGGCAGGTGTTGACCCGGAAGTCGATCGAGCGGCTCTTGGAGAGCTTGAGCTTGATACGCCCGTCCTGGGGGATGCGGCGCTCGGAAATGTCCATCCGACTCATCACCTTGACCCGCGCGATGATGCGGTCGGCCAGGTTGGACGGCGGCTTGGCGCTCTCGGTGAGCATGCCGTCGACGCGGAAGCGAACGCGGAACTGCTTCTCGTAGGGCTCGATGTGGATGTCGGAGGCGCCCTTGCGGATGGCGTCGGTCAGGAGCTTGGTGACGAACTTGACCACCACGTCGTCCTGGATCGAGGCGTCCTCGACGTCGTGGGCCTCGTCTTCCTCGCGCTCGAACTCGACGTTCGACAGGTCGTCGTCGAGTTCCTCGCCCAGCGCATCCATGCTGTTGCTGAGCGCTTCCTCGAGCAGGCTGGCGATCTTCGGCGCCTCGGCGACCACCGCCTCGATCGTCATGTTGGTCGAAAAGCGAAAGCCGTCGATCGCGCCCGTGTCGGACGGATCGGCCACGGCCACCGTCAGGCGTCGGCCGCGCTTGAACAGCGGCAGCGCCATGTTGGCCTGCAGGACCTTCTCGGGGACGAGCTTCAGCGGCAGGTCGCTGGTGTCGATGGCATCGAGATCTACCAGCGGCAGGCCGAAGCGCTTGGAGGCGACGGCGGCTATCGTCGCCGCCGACACGCCGTCGGCGATTACGATATTGAGCAGCGAGTCCTCGCTGCCGTCAGCCTTGGTTTGAAGGGCCTTGGCCTGGTCGGAGGACAGGGCGTCCTCCCTGACCAGGGCGCTGAGCAGTCCATTGACGGGGGGTGCGCTCATCGATCCGCCTGTGCGTTGTCGCGTCCGTGTTCTCTGCCCCGGGAGCGGGGCGGCATGCGCAAAGCATGCCCGCTTGACCGGTTTCTGACAAGGTTCCCGGGCCGCTGTGGTGTTCGGCTCAGTCGGCTGCGCTCGACTCCTGACGGGATTCGAGCTCGGCGACCCGGGCGCGCAGCCGCTCGTTTTTCTCACGCACGTGGACCAGCTCGGTCACGTCCCGCTGGATGCCGATGAAGTAGGTGAGGTGGTCGTCGCCGTTGAACACCGGCGTGATCGACAACTCGTTCCAGAACAGGCTGCCGTCCTTGCGGTAATTACGCAGTACCACGCGGGTCGCCTCGCCACGGCGAATGGCCTCCCGTACTTCCGCCAACGGGCCCTGGTCGCGGTCATCGGCCTGCAGAAAGCGGCAGTCCTGGTAGAGGATTTCTTCCTCGGGATAGCCGGTCAGTTCCTCGAAGGCCTGGTTCGCATAGATCAGGATATTGTCTGAGCCTTCCTGCTCGGCAATCACGATCCCGTCCGTGGAGGCGTTGACCGCCTTCTTGAGTAGATTCGCATCCAGCATCAAGGTCTGGATCTCCTGTGACGCGTTGGGGTCAAGGCATTGTGACACAGACGAAACGATGTCCGCAGGGAGGGTGAGTGCCGGGTCAGGCGGGCTGGGCCGGGGCGGGTGCGGGGCGCCCGAGTGCCTCGGCGACCTGTTCGCGACAATGCTGGATGTCCTTTTCCACCAGTTCGCGCCAGCGCTGCATGAAATCGACCGCCTGGTTGCTGTCCTCGGGTTCGAGGAGGGGGAGATCGCACCAGAAAACCGGCGCCCCGGCGGCGCTGCTGACCGGATTCTCGGGGCGGGTCGTATCGAGGCGAATCCAGGCGCGAGCCCCCCAGCGGCGCGCCATCTGCGTGCGTTGGGCCTCGGTGAGGCCGGTCGGCAGCAGCCGGACATGGAACTGGTCGTCGTGCAGGGCGGTGAACAATCGCAGGCCGCCGGCGGAGAACGGTCGGCCCGGGACCAGGTTGTCGATCACGACCACCGGGGCGGCGGCCCGGCCCGGGGCATCGGCAACCCACTCCGCGCGCCCCTTGATGTACTCGGCCAGCCACACCAGTCCCAGATCCCGGTCGGGCCAGGCAGTACGCGCCTCGAGTTGGGCGAGTGCCTCGATCAGCACCTCGCGCAGGTAGCCCTCGGGCGTGAGCCACATCAGGGCGGTGGCTTCGGCCGTACGCAATTCGGATGGGTCGAGGTCGATCGCCGCGCGCATCACCCGGTCGAGCAGTGAGCGAGGTGGCGAGACGGGGGCGTGCCTCGCCATCGTCGGGGCGGACTCGCGCGACTCTCCACTCGTGTCAGAGCCTTCCTGTTCAAGCAGCGAGGCGATCTGGGCGAAACCCATGCCGCTCTCGGCCAGTTCCTGGATGCGCTGGATGGTGCGGATGTCCGCCTGGCTGTAGAGCCGGTGCCCGGCCGGGGTGCGTGTTGGCCGGATCAGGTCGTAGCGACGCTCCCAGGCGCGCAGGGTGATCGGGTTGACCCCGGTGATCTGCGAGACCGATCGGATAGGCAGCAAGGCGTGGCTTTCGGTTTCGGCTGGGCTGGATTCGGTCGTGGACAAGGCGCCACCTGCGACGTATCGAGTGATGTATAACTTCTGCATCGATATTGTAGCAGCCCTCGACTACGCTGGTGTCGTGATTTCCGACAAGATCTTCGCGGGGTGCCGGGCGGCTCCCGGCGCTCACTCAGGGTAATGCGAGGCGCAACTGCATGACGGACTCAAAGGCGAATTCAGCCACCCGTTCAGGGCGGATCTACTGGTTGGTGGGCGCGAGCAGCGGTATCGGCGCGGCCCTGGCCGATCGGCTGGTGGCGCGAGGGCATCGGGTCGCGATCTCGGCACGTCACCAGGATCGCCTCGACGAGCGTGCCGCGCGCGACCCCGATCGCGTGTTGCCGCTGGCGGCCGATGTGACCGATCCGCAGTCGATGGCGACGGCCTACCGGCAACTGGTATCGCGGTGGGGGATACCCGACTCGGTGATCCTCAACGCCGGCGATTACCAACCCATGGGGTTGGCGGCGTTCGATCCGGCGTTGTTTGAACGGTTGATCCGGGTCAATTTCCTCGGCGCGGTCAACGGCATCGACACCGTGCGCGAGGATTTCATTGCCCGGGGTGCCGGCGAGATCGTGCTTACGGCGAGCGTCGCCGGATACCGCGGATTGCCCTATGCCGCGCCCTATGGGGCGAGCAAGGCGGCGATGATCAACCTGGCCGAATCGCTTCGTCCCGAGTTTGAACGGGCGGGGGTTGCCATCCGCGTGATCAACCCCGGGTTCGTGCGCACGCGCCTGACCGCCAAGAACGACTTTGCCATGCCCGGTCGCATCGAACCCGACGAGGCCGCCGACCTGATTGTCCGGGGCCTGGAGCGGCGCGGCTTCGAGATCCTCGCGCCGCGCGGTTTCGGCTGGGTGATGAAGGGGCTGCGCCTGTTGCCCTATGCCCTGTATTTCCGGCTGACCCGCCGGATGCTCAAGGAGCCCGACCAATGAGCGTATCCGCGCGCGGCCTGAACCACGCGGCGGCCCTCGATCGCTACGTCGACGTGATGGAGCATCTGCAGGCGGACCATCTCGAGGCACTGGCAACCGTCTATGCGCCGGGGGCGCGGTTCGTCGATCCATTCAACGACGTACGCGGAATCGCGGCCATTCAGGCGGTGTTCGCCCACGGTTTTTCTCAGTGTCCGTGGATGCGGTTCATGGTGCAGGCTCGGGCGGTCGATGATGACCGCGCACTGCTGCGTTGGCGGATGCTTTGCGATGCGTCCCCGGGTGGGCTATCGATCGAAGGCATGTCCGAGCTGGTTTTCGGGGCGGATGGTCGAGTGGTCGAGCATGTCGACTACTGGGATCCGGCCGCCCAGCTCTACGAGCGCGTGCCGGTGCTCGGCTGGTTGATGCGACGCATCAGGCGTCGCCTTGCCGCCCCGGCGAGCGCGACTCGCTGAGGCGGTCCGGTTCATCGATCGCCCCCGGCGGCCCTTCATAGTCTTCCCAGGCCGGGTCGGTCTCGTAGATGGGTGGGGTCGCGCCATTGACCTTCTCGCCCGCCGCGGGGGTGTCGGACTCGCTCTCGGTCGCGCGCGGGTCGAGCTCCAGGCCCGCCGCCGAGGTGCGGTGGATGAAGACGTAGTCGCCCCGCTCACTGTCCGGCACCGGCGGGTCGATCAGGATGCGCCAGAAGATCAGCAGGATCATGACGACGAGCGCGGCCAGCACGAACAGCGGGAAACCCGACGCGCCGAACCAGCCCATCGCCAGACCGCTGACCAAGGGGCCCATGATCGAGCCCGCGCCGTTGACCATCAATAGCCCGCGTGTGCCTTCCAGCACCTGGTCGCTCGTCAGGCGGTCGTTGGTTTGCGCGACACTGATGGCGTAGAGCGAGAAGGAGAAACCGCCGAACACCATCGCCAGGGCGAACAGGCCCCAGCCTGGGAACCACTCCTGCATGGCGAGTAGTACCGAAAAGACCCCGCCGAGCGCGGAGACCACGATCAGTACGTGGCGACGGTCGCGGCCGTCGGAGAGTCGCCCGATCGGCCATTGCAGCAGGCCGCCGCCAACGATGATCGCGGCGACGAAGACGGCTACCTGGGTGTCGGGCAGGCCGAGTCGGCTGGCATAGACCGCCGCCATGCCGTAGATGGTGCCGCTGATCGTGCCGGACATCGCCGCGCCGATCACGCCGGCGGGGGCCAGACGGAAGAGTTCGCGCAGCGGCAGGCGGGTGGTCTCCATCGGCGGCGGCTGGCTGACACGGGTCAGGGCGATCGGTACCAGCCCCAACGAGAACAGCAGGCCGACGATGGCGAAGGTGGAGACATCCATCGGCCCGTACAGGCCGATCAGGAACTGGCCGGCCCCGTAGGCGAACAGGCTGACCATCATGTAGATACCGAACACCTGGCCGCGGTGGGTGGTGGCCTTCTCGTTGATCCAGCTCTCGATCACCATGTACAGGCCGAGGAGGGTCACGCCGTTGATCAGGCGCAGAACCAGCCAGAACCAGGGTTCGACCCACAGGCCATGGAGCACGGCGGCCGCCGAGGAAATCGCGGCCAGGGCGGCGAAGGTGCGGATGTGGCCCACCCGGCGGATGATCGCCGGGATGGTGAGCGTGCCGAGCACGTAGCCGACGTAGAAGGCCGACATGACCAGGCCGATGGTGCCGTCGGAAAAGCCCTCTTCGGCCGCGCGCAGGCCCAGCAGCGTGGCGAGCAGGCCGGAGCCGGCGAGCAGGATGCCCATGCCGGCGAGCAGCGGTTGAACCGCCAACACCGTGCTAAGCATCGGCAGGCTCCGGGGCATGACAGGGGATCCGCCGGTTCACTTGGCGCCCTTCGGCTTCTGGGCGCCCGGGCAATCGATGGCGAACAGGGCCTCGTCTTCCAGGCGCAGAGCGGTCAGCTGGTGGCCCCAGAGGCAGCCCTGGTCGATGTCCCAGGTGTTGGCCCGTGCTCTGGCCGGTCCCAGCGACGACCAGTGCCCGAACACGATGCGTTGGTCGGCCATGGCCCGCTCCGGCATGGCAAACCACGGTGTCAGGGCCGGATCGGCATCGGCCGGGGGGCGTTTCTCGGCGAAATCCAGCCGGCCGTCGGCCTGGCAGTAGCGCATGCGGGTGAACACGTTGATCGCGAATCGCTGCCGGTCGATCGGGGTGGGGTTGCCGTCCGGGTGATCGCTCTGGTTGCCGAAGATCTCGCCGAAGAACGCCACCGGCTCGGTCGTTCGCATGGCCGTCTCGGTCTCCCGGGCGGCGGTCTGGGCCGTCTCCAGGTCCCAGGCGGGGTGGATGCCGGCGTGCACCAGGGTCCAGTCGAGGGTCGGGTCGTGGTGCAGCAGGGGGCGGCGGCGCAGCCAGTCGATCAGTTCGTCGCCGTCCTCGGCGGTCAGGATCGGTTCGAGCGTGTCGCGGCCACGGGCCACCCGCGTGCCGAAATAACATCCCAGCAGGTGGATGTCGTGATTGCCCAGCACGGTAATGGCACGTTCGCCGAGGTCGCGGACGAATCGCAACGCCTCGAGCGACTGCGGGCCGCGATTGACGAGATCGCCGACGAACCAGAGTCGATCGGCCGCCGGGTCGAATTGGATCTGTTCCAGCAGCGCCTCGAGCGGGTCGAGGCAGCCTTGAAGGTCGCCGATTGCATACGTGGCCATGAAGCGGGCAGATTCCGTCGTGTGAAATGGGCAAAACGCGAATCCTAGCACCCGAGCTGGGCCTCGGGGCGTTCGCCGAGCTGGTCGGCCGAGTCGCCAGCGCGGCGGGATGCTACTGGATACTGCGGAAGGCCGCCGGGGCAAACAGGTCAAACGTGGGGATGGTCACGCGGAAGGCGTCGCCCTCGTTGCTGACAAAGCCGTAGTCGCCCCACATCCGGCCCGCGGCCGACTCGATCACCGCGCCGGAGCGGTAGGAAAAGCGCTCGCCAGGGAGAATGCGCGGTTGTTCGCCGACCACGCCCTCGCCGCGAACCTCCTTGAGGCAGCCATTGCCATGATCGATCATCCAGTGGCGGTCGGTCAGGGTGATCGGCAGGTCGCTGCCGTTCTCGATCACGATCTCGTAGCCGAAGGCGAAGCGTTGGGCAGCCGTCTCGCTGTGCTCGGGCACGAATACCGCGCGCGGAAGAATGCGGATCGATTCGGCGATGGGGGCGGCGGTCACCGTCATGGCGTGCCTATTGCGTTATGGTCGACGAACCAATGGGTCGGTCGCTTGGCCGCCAGTCGCTCGGCCGGAAGTTCGGTGCGCCCCTCGCGAACGCGTGCGAGCGCCTCAAGCTTGTCTTCGCCCAGCACTAGGAAGACCACGTCGCGGGCGGTCTCGAATACCGGGAAGGTCAGCGTCAGGCGATGGCCGTGAAGCTTGGCCACCGGGTTGACCACCACCAGGCGCTTGCGTTCTCCAAGTGCCGGCGTATCGGGGAACAACGAGGCGAAGTGGCCGTCGCTGCCCATCCCCAGCAGGGTGACGTCGAAGCGGGGCACCTTGCCCGCGGTCCATTGTCGCAGGGCCATTTCGTAGGCGTCTGCGTCCCGCTCGGGATCGCGTTGCTGATCCGAGATCATCGGGAAGGTGCGGTGCGGCTGGATGCCCAACGGTTCGAACAGGGAGAGCCGCGCCATGCGGAAATTGCTGTCGGGATGGTCCAGCGGCACGTTGCGCTCGTCACCAAAGTAGAACTCCACCGCTTGCCAATCGAGCGCGTCGCGGTAGCGGCTGGCAAGCAACTGGTAGAGCCGCCGTGGCGTACCCCCGCCGGCCAGCGCGATCCGGGCGACGCCTCGCGCCCGCACCGCTGTGGCCAGCCGCTCGACCAGGAATTCGGCGCAGGCGGAAAAGACGTCTTCGGCGCGGGGGTGGGCATGTATGTCGGCGGTGGCGGACATGGCCGTGTGATTCCTGCGGTAAGTGAAGAAGGACGTGGTGCTGTTGGACACCATTCTGACCACAAGTTGCCCGGATGCCGGTGGCTTGTGGTCAGCGACTCGGGTCGAGCCGCCGGGCGAGCGTCAGGAACGCGGGGATATCCAGTGCCTGAGCGCGTAGCGACGGGTCAATACCCGAGGCCTCAATTGTTGACGCTGGCATCAGGGGTTTCAAGTTGTTGCGCAGGGTCTTGCGGCGCTGGGCGAAGGCCGCCGTGACCAGGCGCTCGAAACGCGCCTGATCGGCGGGCGGAACCAGCGGCTCGGACCGAGGCGTGATGCGGAGCACGCTGGAGTCCACCTTCGGCGGCGGGTTGAAGGCCTCGGGCGGCACGTCGAACAGGTGCTCGACCTCGGCGTGCATGGCCGTCAGCACGCTCAATCGCCCGTAGGCCGAATCGCCGGCCGAGGCGGCCAGTCGGGTGCCGACTTCGCGCTGCACCATGAACACCATCTCGCCGATCTGTTCGCGCTGGGCCAACAGCCGGGTGATCAGGGCCGTGGCAATGTTGTAGGGCAGATTGCCCACCAGCGTCAGCGGGGGAGTGAGCCCGTGGGCCTCGGCCAGCGCGGCCAGGTCCAGTCGCAGGGCATCCTGGGGCACCAGTTCGACCTGTCGGCCAACGCCCTCGGCGTCGAGCTTGACGCGCAGGTGCCGGATGACGTCACGGTCGAATTCGATCGCGATCACGCGATTGCCGCGCTGGGCCAGCGGCACCGTGAGCGCCCCCAACCCCGGCCCGATCTCGATAACCGGTCCGGCGACCGGGGTGGCGCCGAGAATACGGTCGATCACGCCGTAATCGACCAGGAAGTTCTGGCCGAAGCGCTTGCGTGCCCGATGGCCGTCCTGGATGCCCTTGGTCTGCTTGCCCGCTGCCGCCATGATCAGGCCGCTGCCCGCTGGGTGATCTCGGCGGCCAGTGCGATCGCCGCGGCCAGCGAGCCGTGCTCGGCGCGCCCGGTGCCGGCCAGATCCAGGGCCGTGCCGTGGTCGACCGAGGTGCGGACGATCGGCAGGCCGAGGGTGACGTTCACCGCCCGGCCGAAGCCGGCGTACTTGAGCACCGGCAGGCCCTGGTCGTGGTACATCGCCAGCACGGCGTCGGCACCATCGAGGTGACGCGGCGTGAACAGGGTGTCGGCCGGCAGGGGGCCGATGGCCTGAATGCCACGCTCGCGCATGGCTTCCAGTGTCGGGCCGATCACGCGGATTTCCTCGTCACCCAGGTGCCCGGATTCGCCGGCGTGCGGGTTGAGCCCCGCGACGAGAATGCGCGGTTGCGGCTTGCCCAGCCAGTCGACCAGTGCGGCATGCAGGGTTTCGAGCACCGTGGTCAGGCCCTCGCCGGTGATCGCGCCCGGCACCTTGGCCAGCGGCAGGTGGGTGGTCGCCAGCGCCACGCGCAGGGTATCGGCCACCAGCATCATTACCGGGGTGCCGCCCACCCGTTGGGCGAGGTATTCAGTGTGGCCGGTGAAGGGAATGCCGGCATCGTTGATCACGCCCTTGTGCAGCGGGGCGGTGACCATCGCGGCGTAGCGGCCATCACGGCAGCCGTCGGCGGCGTGATCGAGCATGGCCAGCACGTGGCGGGCATTGCCCGGGTCGAGTCTGCCGGCTGTGACCGGGCGCGGCGCGGGCAGGTGCTGGAAGCGAAAGCCGGGTTCGGTTGACGGCGACTCGCCGGCTGGTGCCCAGTCGAAAGGCAGACCCAGCGAGTCGGCGCGCGCCGCGAACACGTCCCGGTCGCCGAGGACGACCAGTTCGCCCGGCGGCGTGAAGGTCGGATCGGCGGCGAGGGAGAGCAGCAGGTCCGGGCCGATGCCGGCCGGCTCGCCGCTACTGACGACCAAGCGCACGCTGGCCACTGGCGTCATTGACGGTGTCGGTCAGCCGGTTCTCGATATACGCCTCGGAGCGCAGGCGACGGATGTATTTGGTCAGCTCCTCGTCGGCACGACGCTCGCCGATGGCGTTGCGTGCCTGCTCGCGCAGATCGTCGCCGGAGACTTCCCTTTGGCGCTGGTCGTTGACCCGCAGGAAGTGGAAACCGAACTGGCTCTCGAACACCGGGCTCAACTGCCCGGTTTCGATCGATTCCAGCGTGCTGGCAAAGGCCGGCACCATGTCGTCGGGGCTCACCCAGCCGAGATCGCCGCCACGCTGGCCTGAGCCCGGATCATCGGAGAACTTGCGCGCGATCGATGCGATCGTGGCCTCGCCGTTGGCCACTTGCGCGCGCAGTTGCTCGGCCAGCTCGCGCGTGGCGGCCGGGTCACGATCCTCACGGGGGCGCAGGAGCACGTGTTCGGCCCGGTACTGCGTCACGGCCGCGGTGCCCGTGGTCGTGCGGGTGTCGCTGACCTTGACGATATGAAAGCCGTTCGGGCTGCGGATGATGTCGCTGATCTCGCCCGCCTCCATGCCCTGAACCACGGGCAGGAACAGCGATGGGATGCGCGCCGGGTCGCGCCAGCCCAGGTCGCCGCCCTCGTCGGCATTCAGTGCATCCGAGCGTTCGGCGGATACGCGGGCGAAATCGGCGCCGTCGACCAGTTCATCGCGAATCTCGCTTGCGCGCGCCGCGCCTTGTTCGATGGCCTCGGGCGAGGCGTTTTCCGGCACGGAGACCAGGATCTGGGCGAGTCGGTATTCGGTCTGCTCGGCCGAACTGCCGGTGCGCTGCTCGATGTAGGCGTCGATATCGCGATCCGAGACGTTGATCTGGCTGTAGACCTCGCGCTTCTGCAGCTCCTCGAGGAGCATCTGATCACGGATGCCGTCGCGGAAGTCGGCCCAGTTCTGACCCTGGCCGACGACGGCGTCGCGCAGCTGGGAGAGATTCATGCCGTTGCGCTGGGCGATGCCGTTGAGTGCCTGGTTGAGGCGGGTGTCATCGATCTGGATGCCGATCCTGTCGGCCCGCTCAAGCATGGTCGCCTCGGTGATCATGCGGTCGAGCACGCGTTCGCCGAGCCGTTGCTGGTCCGCCGGGCTCATGTTGGCCAGATCGATCTGGCCGCCCAATCGGGCCACCTCGGTCTGCAGCTGCTGTTGGGTGATGACGCGGTCCTCGACCACCGCCACGATGCGATCCAGGGGCTGGAATCCGCTCATGCCGGGGTTCTGCTGGCCGGTCGCCTGACCGGTCGCCTGGGCAGCGACCGGGCCGAAGGGCGTGGCGATCAGCAGCAGGGTGGCCAGCACGGCCAGCGGTCGGCGCGCGTGGCGGGGTGTCGGGGCGTGCGGAACAGGCATGGATCTACTCGCGGTTGCGGCGTTGAAAATCAGTGATGATGCCGGGGCGGCGACATCTGGACTCGGGCGATCATAACGCATTCGGCCGGGTGGGGCCGATGGGCACTTGACGGTCCCGCAGAGACGCTATCGACTCGTGCAGGGTTTCCCTAGGGGTCGCCTAGGGGTCAAAGCCCAGGATGTCATCGCGGAACTGGTTGCCACCGATGCCCCCAAGCCCCTTGAGCTCGATCTGGAAGACCACGGCGTTGGAGTACTCGGCGTCATTGCCCAGGTCGGCGCCGACGTTCGGGCGGACGATGTAGCGCTTGAAGGCCAGTCGCGCCGACCAGCAGCAGGACTCGTAGCCCACGCCGAGCAGGGACTGGACCACTTGTTCGGATTCGAAGTCGTAGCCGAGGCGACCGAGCATCGACCAGCGCTGCGAGAGCGGCCAGGCAAAGGAGACATCCCCCTGACGGTAATCATTGTCACCAAGGGTCACGCCCTCGCGGGTGAACCAGGAGACGTTCAGGATGTGATTGTCTTCGCCGCGATAGCCCAGACGGGTCTGCGAGCGGGCGATCAACTCCCGGTCGGTATCGTACTCGGTGGTGAACGAGCCGTTCCAGTTCTGGGTGATGTCGCTGTAGACCTCGGCGAGCACGGTCGAGCCACCGGCTTCCTTGTAGGTGTCCGGCCGGTTGGGTAGCACGGTCTCCGAATCCTCGAAGCGATAGCGCTGGGCGACGCGCAACGACAGCGGCACGGTGCCCTGTTGCGTGTCGATCAGCGACCAGGACAGGCCGTAGGTCAGCGCGTTCTCGTCGGCCACCCGATCGCCGCCGGAGTAGCGGTTGGGGCGGAACAGCTCGCTGAAGCTGAGCGTCGTCGGCCCGGTGTCGAACAGCGGCATGTCGCTCTGGTCGCGATGCGGCACGTAGAGATAGTAGAGCCGCGGTTCGAGCAGGGCGCGGTAACGGCCGGTCTCGCCATAGGCCCGCTCGAAGAACAGGCTGCCGTCCAGGCTGCTGATGGGCACGGTCCGCGTCGCGTTGGTGTCGAACTGACGGTTGGCGTCGCTGGTCCCCGGGGCGGCGTCATCCAGGTGATAGCTGGTGGTGTCGAGCATCACCTCGGGGCGCAATCGATACCAGGTGTCGGAGAACGTCTGGCCGAGACCAATGGCCGCATGGGCCCGGTTGCCGGCGATGCGTTCGCTCGACGGGTGGGCAAAGCGGGTCACATCGGCGCGCACGCTCAGGCCGGGCGCGACGTGCTCGCCCCATTGCCCCAAACCGAAACTGTTGCTGGCGGTCAAGCGCGGCATGATCCGGTACGGGTATTGGTATTCGGCCAGATTCGGGTCAATCGTTTGAAAGCGTTGGGCCAGCAAGCCGAGGTTCCAGCCGCCGCCGGGGCGGGCGTTGATGCGCACGTCGCTGCGCAGGTGGCTGGTGGTCGCCTGGTCCAGGTTGGTGGAGAAATCCTGGAAGAACTGCTCGTCCGAGACGCGGTTGATGTTGACGCGGTAGTCGAGGTCCGGATTGACCCGCCCGTTGCTGTCCAGTCCCAGCGACCAGCGCGAGCCGCCATCGACGCGATCGTCCGGCAGGAAGAAGAAGTCGAGCTGGTCGCGACCCAGATCCTGGCGGCCGAATTGGTGCAGCCAGCGGACCTGCCCGCCCAGGCCCAGGCCCCGCTTGGTGAGCAAAGTCGGGGTGACGGTCGCGTCGAAATTCGGCGCGATGTTCCAGTAATAGGGCTGGGCGTATTCAAAGCCACCCTCGGTGCTGTTGCCGAAGGTCGGATAGAGAAACCCCGACTGGCGACGGTCGTCGATCGGGAAGCTGAGATACGGCGCGTAGAACACCGGCACGCCGCCAGCGCGCAGGGTGGTGTGCCAGGCCTCGCCGCGCCCCGTCTCGCGGTTGAGATTGATTTCGCTGGCCTGGAATTCCCAGTCGCGCTTTTCGGCAGGACAGGTCGAGAACGTGGCCTGTCCGAGCTGGTAGTGCTGCCGGTCCTGCTGGACGATGGTCTCGGCCACGCCGGAGAGGTGCTGGCTCTCCAGCCAGTAATGGGCGCGCTCGAGGCGTCCGGCGTCCGTGTCGAGGTTGAGTTCGCCGCGTTCGCCGCGCACGGCCATATCACCGGTCTGCAGCCAGAGATTGCCTTCGGCGGAGACGTGCGCCTCGGGGCCCTGCCGGTAGATCAGTCGTTCGCCGCGCACGCGCCGTCCGGCCTCATCGACGATGGCATCCCCGGTCAGGGTGACCACGCCGTCGGTGCCGTACTCGGCCCGATCGGCCGAGGCCTTGCCCGGCTCGCCCTCGGCCAATGGCTGGTAGGCAGGGCGTTCCGGGCCAAAGGCCGGGCACAGGCCGTACTCACCGCTATTGGCGGCTTGGGCCGATTGCAGCGGGTGGCTGCCGGCCAGTCCGCCCGCCCCGAGGGTCGCGGCGATGGCGATCGCCAGTGGCCTGGCCGTCGGTTTGCGTGTCTTCCCTGACTCCATGAGTGAGGCTCAGCGCTTGGACGACGGGGCGATCGGATCGAGGATCTCGCGGAAGTCCGCCGCGATCTGTTCGATTTCCCGTTCGCCGTCGATGCGGGCCAGTCGCCCGTCACGTTCGTAGTACTCGACCAGCGGCGCGGTCTGCTCTTGGAAGACCTCCAGCCGTCGGCCCACGGTGTCTTCGTTGTCGTCGTTGCGTTGAACCAGTTCGTGCTCGCAGAGGTTGCACTGATGGTCGGAATCCGGCGGATTGGTGTAACGGTTGAATACCGCGCCGCATTCCTTGCAGGTCATCCGGCCGGTCAGGCGCTTCATCAGCTTGTCGAGCGGCACATCCAGCAGGATGCCGAGCTCCAGCGGGCGCTCGAGACCTTTGAGCATCTCGTCGAGCGCCTCAGCCTGGGCGATGTTGCGCGGAAAGCCGTCGAGGATGAAACCGCGCTGGGTATCCGGCTGGGCCAGGCGCTCGCGGATCATGCCGAGCACGATGTCATCGCTGACCAGTTGGCCCTCGTCCATCGCGGCCTTGGCCTTGAGGCCGAGCTCGGTGCCCTCCGCTACGGCGGCGCGCAGCAGGTCGCCGGTTGAGATCTGCGGGACCTTGTAATGTTCCACCAGGCGTGCCGCCTGTGTGCCCTTGCCCGACCCCGGGGCGCCCAAAAGTACGATTCGCATGGTTTTCCAGAGTTTGATAGCCGTGGATTTTGCCGACCGAATTCGAGACCGGGGCTCCGGTCGACCGGCGAAAAACGGTATCATAACCAAAACGCCGCGGCTTGCGGCGAGATGGCTTTTCTTCACCCAGGAAGGTCTGCACGAATCCGATGCCACTCTGGCCCGGCGAGCCGTTCGTGATGCAAGGCGCGATGTCGCCGGCGTGCCGGTGGCCACGTCAAGACTTCGCAACGCCGAGCACGGACGGTTCGCCGGGCTCCCGAAGGGCGCGCTTTGAGCCGGGCAGATGCAGGGCAACCGTCCGGCCCAAAGCGCGCAGAGCGGTATCGGATTCGTGCAGGCCTTCCCTAACACTCGAGGCTGATCCTTATGGACCTGTCGAAGATCTCCGCCGGCAAGAATCCGCCGGAAGACATCAATGTCGTTATCGAAATCCCGGTGCAGGGCATGCCGGTCAAGTACGAGCTGGACAAGGATTCCGGCGCGCTGATGGTCGATCGTTTCATGGCGACCTCGATGTACTACCCGACCAACTACGGTTTCATCCCGCAGACGCTCTCCGACGATGGCGATCCGGTCGACGTGATGCTGGTCGCGCCCTTGCCGCTGCAGCCGGGTTCGGTGATCCGCGCCCGCCCGGTGGGCATGCTGGAGATGACCGACGAGTCGGGTATCGATGCCAAGATCATCGCCGTGCCGCACGACAAGCTCACCCCGCACTACCACGACGTCAAGAAGGTCGAGGACCTGCCGGGCTTTCTGCTCGAGCAGATCCAGCACTTCTTCGAGCAGTACAAGGCGCTCGAGCCGGGCAAGTGGGTCGAGTGCAAGGGGTTTACGGACAAGGCCGCGGCCTGCAAGGAGATCGAGGACTCGATCGCCCGTCACGAGCAGCAGTAATCCGGTACGAGTCGGGCCACACCGTGTGTCCGAGATCGCCGATGGATGCGGCCGACGGGGATGTGACCCGTTGGCCGCGCCTGGGAAACCCTGTACGAATCGGATATCGCTCTGCGCGCCTTGAGTCCGGCAGGTGCAAGGCGCTCGTCCGATTCGTACAGAGTTTCCCTTGTTTCCCTGATGGCGCCCATTTAATGGCGCCTGTTAACGGCGAGCCCCGAGCAAATCGATGCTAGATCGTCTCCATGATCATGGCCGGGCCCGGCGGGTATTCCGCCTGCGGATCTTGTTCGCCGCCCTGATCTCGCTCGTTGTCGTCCTCACCTTGCTGGGGCGAGCCGCCTGGCTGCAGATTGCCCAGCACGAGCACTACCTCATCAAGGCGGAACAGAACCGCACCCGCGTGGTGGTCGTGGCGCCCGAGCGTGGGCGCATTTTCGATGCCCGGGGCGAGGTGGTGGCCGACAACGTCGCCACCTACCAGGTGCAGATCACCCCTGAGCATAGCCAGGACGTGGCCGCCGAACTCGCGATGCTGGCGGACGTGCTGGGATTGGACGCGCATGCCGTTGAGGCGCTGGAGGAGCGCATCCGGGTGAGCCGCCGCTTTGACCCGGTGCTGGTCAAGGCCGACCTCGACGAGGTCGAGCGGGCACGGATCGCGCGCCTCAAGCCGTGGTTGTCGGGGACCGAGATCGTCTCCAGCCTCAAACGGGTCTACCCCTATCGCGCATTGCTGGCGCATGTGGTCGGTTACGTCGGGCGGATCAACGCCGAGGACGTCAAGCGTCTCGATCCGGATGCCTACCAGGGCACGCAATACATCGGCAAGACCGGCATCGAGCGTCAGTACGAGGATCGCCTGCACGGCGAGCCGGGGTACCGGATGGTCGAGGTCGACGCGCTGGGTCGCGAGGTCAAGGTGCTCGACACGCAACGCCCGGTGCCGGGCAAGGACATCGCCCTGACCGTTGACGTCGGTCTGCAGGGCGTGGCCGCGGCCGCGCTGGGCGAGTACGCCGGCGCCATAGTCGCCCAGGACCCGCGTGACGGGGCGATCCGGGCGATGGTTTCCCGGCCGTCGTTCGACCCCAACCTGTTCGTCGACGGCATCAGCCACAAGGCCTATCGCGAGCTGCTCGAGGACCCGGATCGGCCGCTCTACAACCGCGCGACCCGGGCCACGTATCCGCCGGGCTCGACCATCAAGCCGGTGATGGGGTTGGCCGGCATGGAGTACGGGCTGATTGATCCGGAAGAGCGCTTCTTCGCCGGGCCGCATTACCAGATCCCGGGCAACACGCATCGCTATCGTGACTGGCGCAAGTGGGGTCACGGTTGGGTGGATTTCGAAGAATCCGTGTTTCGCTCGGTCGATGTCTATTACTACGACCTGGCGTACCGAATGGGCATCGACCGCATGCACGCGTTCCTGACCGAGTTCGGCATCGGGCAGAAGACCGGCATCGACCTGCCGGGCGAATCGGCCGGCCTGATGCCTTCACGGGATTGGAAGCAGCGGGTCAAGCAGCAGGTGTGGTTCCCCGGCGAGACCGTGATCGCGGGCATCGGTCAGGGCTACATGCTATCCACGATATTGCAGCTGGCCGACATGACATCCATCCTCGCCACGTCCGGCGTGCGTCACGTGCCGTGGCTGGTCGCCGCTGATCGCCAGCCGCAACCGCGCCTGGAGCTCTCGAGCGACGATTACTGGCAGCGGGCCCGCGGCGCGATGCGTGCCGTGGTCGGTCACGACCGCGGCACGGCGCACAAGATCGAGGCCCCTTATCCGATCGCGGGCAAGACGGGCACGGCCCAGGTGTTCTCGGTCGGCCAGGACGAGGAATACGATGCCGAGGAGCTTGCGCATCGCCTGCACGATCACGCGCTGTTCGTCGGGTTCGCCCCCTACGATGACCCCAAACTCTCGGTGGCCGTCCTCGCCGAGCACGGTGGCAGTGGGTCGGGGACCGCCGCGCCGATCGCTCGACAGGTAATGGACTTCTGGTTCGGTGTCGAGCCGGACGCCGAGGTCCAGCCCGAATTTTCCGAGCACGGGGACTGAATCCATGGTCAGTGATCGTCTGCAACCGGTACGACTGGGCGACCGACTTGGCGCCACGCTGCGCTCGGTGTTCCAGCTCGACCCGATCCTGCTGTTCTTCGTCGCCCTGATCGCCATGATCGGCGTGGTGGCGGGCTATTCGGCCGCCGAGCAGAGCGAAGCCTGGGTCGAGCGCAGCATCGTGCGCCTCGGGCTGGGGTTCGGCCTGATGTTGCTCATCGCCCAGATCCCGCAGCGCTGGTTCTTCGTCGTCGCGCCATGGCTGTTTGCCGTCGTGGTGCTGATGCTGGTGGCGGTCTGGCTGGTCGGCGACATGGGCGGCGGCGCGCGACGCTGGCTCGATCTCGGCGTGATCCGCTTTCAGCCGGCCGAGTTGATGAAAGTGGCAATGCCGATGATGATCGCCTGGTTTCTCGCCCGGCGACCCGTGCCGCCGCGGCCGCTGGATGTGTTGGTGGCGATGCTGGCGGTGGGGATTCCCACCATCCTGATCGCCGGCCAGCCGGATCTGGGGTCGGCGTTGCTGATCATGGCCTCGGGCCTGTTCGTGCTCTTCTTTGCCGGGTTGTCCTGGTGGTACATCGGCGGCTTTGTGGCGCTGGCGGCTGCCGCCATGCCGGTGATGTGGTTCTTCGTCATGCATGCCTACCAGAAGGAACGCGTGCTGACCCTGATCGATCCGACCAACGACCCGCTGGGTGCCGGCTATCACACCATCCAGTCGATGATCGCGATCGGCTCGGGTGGCATCTGGGGCAAGGGCTGGCTGCAGGGAACCCAGTCCCATCTCGATTTCCTGCCCGAGGGCACCACGGACTTCATCCTGGCGGTCTACGCCGAGGAGTTCGGCCTGGTGGGGCTGCTGGTGTTGTTCCTGCTGTATCTCGCGGTCATCTGGCGCGGGTTGTGGATCGCCGAGCACGCCGAGTCGGTCGAAGGCCGCCTGCTGGCGGCCTCGATCTCGATGACCTTCATGGTCTATGTGTTGGTCAATGCCGGTATGGTGCTTGGGCTCCTGCCGGTGGTCGGTGCGCCGCTGCCGTTGATGAGCTACGGCGGCACCGCGCTGGTGACCATCATGGTGGGTTTGGGTATGCTGATGAGCATTCGCACACAACGCAGTTTTCTGGGGCACGATCGCTAATGACACACGCTTGGGCACGGTCTTTCCATGGAGCGCTGCTCGGCGCTTCTCTTGTTGCCGGTTCCGTTGTGGCGGGGGGCGCGCAGGCCGGCGACTACCTTGACCGCGAGGAGGTGCAGGCCTTCGTCGATCAGGCGGTCGACGAGACCGGGGTGTCGCGTGCGCAGGTCGAGGCCTGGTTGGGTTCGGCCGAGTACCAGCAGACGATCATCGATGCGATCACCCGCCCGGCGGAATCCAAGACCTGGGGCGAATACCGCCCCATCTTCATCACCGACAAGCGCATCGAGCGCGGCGTCGACTTCATGCAGGAACACGGTGAGCTGCTCGACGAGGTCGCGGCAGGCTACGGTGTCTCGCCCTACGTGATCACCGCCATCATCGGCGTAGAAACCTACTACGGGCGCATCACCGGCGGGTACCGCGTGATCGACGCGCTGGCGACGCTGGGGTTTGATTACCCGCGACGCGCGGAATTCTTCCGCGGCCAGCTGGTCGACTTCATCCGGTTGGCCGGCGAGGAAGGCATCTCCATGGACAAGGCCGAGGGCAGCTATGCCGGCGCGATGGGCTTGCCGCAGTTCATTCCCTCGAGTTACCGGCATTACGCGGTCGACGGCGATGGCGATGGCAGCCGCGACCTGTGGGACAGCCACCACGACGTCTTCGCCAGTGTGGCCAACTACTTCGTCGAGCATGGCTGGGGGCAGGGCGAGCCGGTGATGTTCGAGGTCGATATTAACGACGCCGAGGTCGATGACCTGCTCAACCGGGCGCGTGATCTCTCGCCGAAGACCACGCTGGCCGAGCTGCGCGAGCGGGGCGTGACCGTGCCGGATGACGCGCCGGTGCCCGACGATTTCGAGGTGATGCTGTTCACCCTCACCGATGGTGACGAGGTCGCCTATCAGGTTGGGCTGAACAACTTCTATGTCATCACCCGGTACAATCACAGTGTGCTCTACGCCACGGCCGTCTGGCAGCTTGCCCAGGCCATTGAAGGGGCGATCGAAGAGACGAATGCAGGGGCGGTCGATCATCTGCAAGAGTGAGGTAACCGCCATGACGGGGCAGCGGTTTTCCATGGCGGGATTTTCGTGGGCGGCGATCGCCGTGTCGCTACTCGCCCTGCTGCTGGCCGGTTGTGCCAGCGGCCCGTCGCCGGACCGGGTCGCGACCCGCGATGCCGTGCCACGCGACGAGCCCTATTTGACCCGCGGCAATCCCGACAACTACGACGTGCTGGGCAAGCGCTACACGGTGTTGGCCAGCAACTCCGGGTTTCGTCAGCGCGGGATGGCCTCCTGGTACGGCACGAAGTTCCACGGGCGACCGACCTCGTCGGGCGAGCCTTACGACATGTACGAGATGACCGCGGCGCACAAATCGCTGCGCCTGCCGACCTATGTCCGGGTGACCAATCTCGACAACGGCAAGAGCGTGGTGGTGCGGGTCAATGATCGCGGTCCGTTCGTCGAGGGTCGGATCATCGACCTGTCGTATGCCGCGGCGCACAAGATCGAGATGACCGGCAAGGGCACCGTGCCGGTCGAGATCGAGGTGGTCGGGTCGGAGGAAACCCGCACCGCCGTCCGGACATCCTCGTCGGCACGGAAACCGGGTAGATCACGGAACCTCCGCGCCGGTTTGATGCCCAACGCCCGCTGGGGCGAGAACGTCTTCCTCCAGATTGGCGCCTTCCGCGAGGCGGACAATGCCGAGGCGATCGGTGCGCGTTTGCGGCGCGCCGGACTCCCGGCGGTCAGTCAGTCGAATGGTGGCTGGACCCGTGTGCGGGTCGGGCCGCTTGCCTCGGCCGACGAGTTCGATGCGGTGCGCGGTCGCCTGCGTGACCTCGGCTTTCAAGAAACAACGATGGTGGTTAACAAATGATCAATGCCTTGTCCGCGACATGGCGACGCGGCCGACTTGCCGGCCTGCTGACGGCGACCCTGCTTTCCCTGCTGGCGACGGCGACTTATGCCGCCCTGCCCACGCCGGGGGCGCCCGACCTGTCGGCGCGTTCCTACGTGTTACTCGACTACGCCACCGAGCAGGTGATCGTCGAGCGTGATGCCGATCGGCCGGTGCCGCCGGCGAGCATCACCAAGCTGATGACCGCCTATCTCGCCTTCGAGGCGCTCAAGAACGGCGATATCTCGTTGGACGACCAGGTAACCGTGAGCGAAAAGGCGTGGCGCATGGGCGGCTCGCGCATGTTCATCGAGGTGGGCAAGCAGGTATCCATCAAGGAATTGCTGCAGGGCATGATCGTGCAATCGGGCAATGATGCCGCCACCGCGCTGGCCGAGCACATCGGCGGTAACGAAGCGTCGTTCGTCGCACAAATGAATTCGACGGCCGAGCGCCTGGGCATGGCCGAGACGCATTTCGAGAACCCCACCGGCTGGCCGGCCGAGGGCCACATGATGTCCGCGCGCGACATCGCGACCCTGCTCTCGCGCCTGATCCACCAATACCCGGATCTCTACCAGTACTTCCGCCAGAAGTCCTTTACCTTTAACGGCATCAAGCAGTACAACCGCGAGAAGCTGTTGTTCCGCAACGAATGGGTCGACGGCGGCAAGACCGGTCACACCGAGGCGGCGGGCTACTGCCTGGCCACGTCCGGTGCCCGCGACGGCATGCGGCTGATCGCGGTAGTGCTGGGTACCGACAGTGACCAGGCACGCAACAACCAGGCCGAGGCGCTGCTCAACTACGGCTTTAGGCACTTCGAGACCGTCGACGTGCGCTCGGGCGGCGAAACGCTGGCCAGTCCGCGCGTCTACAAGGGTGAGACGGACGAGACGCCGGTGGGTCTTCGCCAGGACCTGTCCGTGCTGGTGCCGAAAAACCAGCGCGACGAGCTGGCCATCAGCCTCAAGCTCGATGGCGAGTTGGTCGCGCCCCTGCGCGAAGGCGACGCCGTCGGCTCGTTGGTGGTGCGCCTCGGCGAGCAGTCCATTGTCGAGCGGCCGGTGGTGGCGTTGGCGGACAACCCCGAGGGCGGCATCGTCAAGCGCGCCACCGACAGCTTCTGGCTCTGGTGGGACGACTGATGACCAACCAGCCACGGCCGGTCTATCTCAACGGCGAGTGGTGCGATGCCGAGACGGCCCGCGTGTCGGTATTCGATCGTGGCTACCTGTTCGGCGATGGCGTCTACGAGGTGATCCCCGCCTTTGCCGGCCGGCTGTTCGGCTTGGACGAGCACATGGCCCGCCTGTCGCGCAGCCTCGCGGCGATCGGCATCCCTGAGCCGCTGGGGCGAGACGAGTGGCAGGCGATCTTCGACCGGCTGCTTGCCGGGATCGACGCCCCCGACGCGGCCATCTACCTGCAGGTAACCCGCGGCGCGCCGGCAAAACGCGACCATGCCTGGCCGGGCGATGATGTGCCCGCGGGCGTGATGGCGACCGTCTCGCCCATCGGTTCGATTGCTGGTGGCGCATGCGTGATCACCGTGCCCGATGCGCGTTGGGCGCGTTGCGACATCAAGAGCATCAACCTCCTGCCCAACACCATGGCCCGACAGCAGGCTGTCGAGAAGGATTGCGACGAGGCGGTACTGGTGCGCGATGGGCTGGTGATGGAAGGCGCGGCGACCAACCTGTTCGCCGTGATCGGCGGTCGGCTGGTGACCGCGCCGACCGGGCCGCGCATCCTCGCCGGCATCACCCGCGGGCTGTTGCTCGACCTGGTGCGCCGCGAGGGGGTGATCGAGGTCGAGGAATCCTTTGTCACCATCAGTGCCCTGCGCGAGGCCGACGAGGTGTTTCTCACCAGCTCGACCAAGGATCTCTGGCCGGTGGTCGAGGTCGACGGTCGGCCGGTCGGGGCGGGCGCGCACGCCGGCCAAGCCGGTCCGATTACCCGGCAGCTCGATCACCACTTTCAGGCACTCAAACATCCGCAACGGAGTTCCCGATGACCGACGATTCTTCCCCGAACGGGAAAGGCAATGGGCCACTTGACGGGCAGTTGACCTCCTGCGACCCCAACGCCAAGCCCACCTTGGCCGAGGACGAGGCGACGCTCGAGCGCGAGACCCTGATCGACTTTCCCAGCGAGTTTCCGGTCAAGATCATGGGGCCGGCCACCGAAGCGTTTATCAACGACATCAAGCAGGCGGTCGATAGTGTCGTTCCGCGCCTGCCGGACTCGGCCTGGAAAGAACGCGCCAGCGGCAAGGGCAACTTCGTTGGCCTGACCGTCACCTTCACCGCCACCTCCAGACAGCAGATCGACGACGTCTATCGCGCGATCACCGCCCATCCAGACGTGAAGATGTGCCTCTGACGCGAGCTGGGAATGGCTCTGCAGGGTCGGCTTTAGCCGCGAATCTAAGAAAGGGAGTGCCTTGAAGAGGCTGGTAGGGGCGTCTTTAGCCGCGAATCAAGAAGAGGTCAGAGCATAAGGGCAGGCATTGCCACGCCGTGGGAGCGGGCCTCGCCCGCGAAAGCCGCCTCGGCGGCTGTCCTGACGGCAGCGTGGCACACGGCCAACCGGGGCTCGCGCCTGGTGGCGCGATTCGCGGCCAGGGCCCGCTCCCTCAGTGCCCTGAGTCCCTGATCTCCCCCGTTCATTCCGTGCTCCAGACGCCCCGACCAATCGTGTCATTCCGCGAAAGCGGGAATCCCGTGCATCCTTCGATAAGCGCCCATCGCCCCCATCGCCCCCATCGCCATAAAACGCCATGCCGCAACACAACAACCTCCACTGGCTGGGTGAGGGGCGCGACTACCGCGCCACCTGGGCCGCCATGCGGCGCTACACGGCGCGGCGCACCCCCGAGACCCCCGATGCCTTCTGGGCGCTGACCCACCCGCCGGTGTTCACCCAGGGGCTGGCGGGCAAGCCCGAGCACCTGTTGTCGCCCGGTTTCATCCCGGTGGTGCCCAGCGATCGCGGCGGGCAGGTGACCTACCACGGCCCCGGTCAGTTGATGCTCTACACCCTGGTCGACCTCAAACGCGCGGGGTTGGGCCCCCGCGATTGGGTGCATCGTCTCGAGCAGGCGGTGATTGACTGGCTGAGCGAACGTGGTGTGTCGGGAGAGCGCCGTTCGGATGCCCCCGGCGTCTATGTCGAGGGCGCCAAGATCGCCGCACTGGGTCTGAAAATCCGCCAAGGGCGCTGTTATCATGGGCTGTCGTTCAATATCGACATGGACCTGACGCCGTTTGCCCGGATCAACCCCTGTGGTTACCAGGGTCTCGCCGTCACCGACGTGCAACGGGTGCTTGGCGGGGGCGCGACGCACGAGTGTGACCTGCCGGCCATCGCCCACGAACTGGTCGACAACCTGACCCGGTGAGCCCCCGGCCCGATCGCGCCGTAGGAGCGCCTTCAGGCGCGAAACCATCACGACTGTGGATGAACGGCATCGAGCCCGCGAGTCATTCGCGAGGATATGGGGTTCCGTCATCCCCGCGCAGGCGGGAAGCCATCGACGATTGCAGTGACTACCTGCGGCTGACGGTCAAGCACAACCCGGTCCAATCCCAGAACTGCTTCCTCCATCAAGGGAAACGCATTACATGAGCCAATCCCCGGACAACGCCACCGCCCGCCCCGACGGCCCGACCCGCGCGATGCGCTCCTCCGAGAAGGTCTCGCGTATTCCGGTCAAGATCGAGCCGTCGGTCCCGATGCGCAAGCCCAGCTGGATTCGCGCCCGGCCACAGGGCGGGGCGGAGGTCCAGCGCCTCAAGCGCGTGGTCAAGGAGCAGGGCCTCAACACCGTCTGCGAAGAGGCCAACTGCCCCAACCTGGGCGAGTGCTTCGACAACGGTACCGCCACCTTCATGATCCTCGGCGACATCTGCACCCGGCGCTGCCCGTTCTGCGATGTGGCCCACGGCAAGCCGCGCCCGGTCGACCCCGAGGAACCCGCACGCCTGGCCGAGACCGTCCGGGCCATGGGTCTGAAGTACGTGGTGATCACCTCGGTCGACCGCGACGACCTGCGCGACGGCGGCGCGCAACACTTCGCCGATGTGATCCGTGCGTTGCGCGAGGCCAACCCCGAGTTGATCGTCGAGATACTCACCCCCGATTTCCGCGGCCGGGTGGAAAAGGCCATCGACATTCTGGCCGCCGAGCCGCCCGACGTGTTCAACCACAACCTCGAGACCGTGCCCGAGCTCTACCGCGCCGCTCGACCCGGCGCGAGCTACCAGGGCTCGCTCGATCTGCTCGCCGAGATGAAGCGCCGTTGCCCCGACGTGCCGACCAAGTCCGGCCTGATGCTCGGCTTGGGCGAGACCGACGAGCAGTTGCTCAGCGAGTTGCAGGACATGCGCGACCACGGCGTCGACATGCTCACCCTCGGTCAGTATCTACAGCCGTCCGTGCACCACCTGCCGGTCAAGCGCTTCGTCTCCCCCGAGCATTTCGCCGAGCTGGGCCGCCAGGCCGAGGCGCTGGGCTTTACGCATGTTGCCGCCGGACCGATGGTGCGATCGTCCTACCACGCCGACCAGGGCGGGTTCGACGTGCTCAAACAGGCGCGCCAACCTGCCTGAGCCGCTTGGGAGCGGGGCGTGTCACATCCCGTGCGGAGGGGGCAACTCGCCGCTTCGTGTGGGTGGGTCGTGTCGAGTTTCCCCCAATTCGGTGTGGGTTGCCGGCCCTCTCATGAGCCGATCGTTGTAAATATGCGAACAGGCTGGTGGCCCTTCCCGACCAGCGGCCATCGGCGCCACCGTGGCGCGCTGGCGTTTTTGTTGCGCCGCGGTGTTGCAAAAATGTCACAGTCGGGTAGTCATTTTGAAAGAAAAGCCCGGGTTAAGGTTGTGGTGCCGAAGACGTTGGCTAGGATGACCTCATCCCTGAAGGGGAACCCTAGTCAGGGAAACTAGTGAATCTCACAACCACATTGGAGATGGAACCGATGAAAAAGAACATCATTGCAATGGCAGTTGCCGCTGCAGTTGCCGCTCCGGCAGCCGCTATCGCCGACACCACCCTGTACGGCAAGATCCACGCGTCTTACGACGTTTGGGGCGGTGATACCGCTGAAAACAGCGACTACAGCCTGGCCTCCAACTCGTCGCGCATCGGCGTCAAGGGCAAGGAAGCGATTTCCGACAACCTGGCCCTGATCTACCAGTGGGAAACCGGTATCGACTTCGGTGGCAACGGTGACGGCATCGGCGACAAAGTGCGTAACACCTTCGTCGGCTTCACCGGTGGCTGGGGTACCGTCATCGCTGGTCGTCACGACACCCCGATGAAGCGGGTCAGCCGCAAGTACGACCTGTTCGGTGACACCGTTGGCGACTCCCGCGCCATCCTGCGTGGCGGTGCAAACAGCCAGAGCGTCGGTTTCGACGAGCGTATGAACAACGTCGTGGCCTACATGACCCCGAACATGGGCGGCTTCGACGCCACGATCGCCTACATCTCGAACTGGTCGGGCGATGCGGCAAGCAACACGTCGACCAATGGCAGCCCGGACACCAAAAATGGTACCCCCGTGGGTAGCATCAACAACGAATTTGATGCGTTCAGTGCTCGTGCCGGTTACGAGATGGGTGGCTTCATGATCGATGCGGCCTACGAAATCCACAACGCCCAAACCACCACGGTAGGTTTGACCGACGACGAAAGCGCTTACCGCATTGGCGCTGGCTACAAGATGGGTGGCTTCAAGGTCGTCGGCCTGTGGCAGTCGATCAGTGACTTCGGTTTCGACGACGGTAACGATGTCGATTTTTACGGCATGGGCGCTGCGTACAGCTTCGGCAAGAGCACCATCAAGGGCCAGTACTACGTAGCTGACGACGCCGATATTGGCGATTTCAGCCGCGATAGCGCTGCAGACCTGTGGGCCGTCGGTTACGACTACAAGATGAGCAAGCAGACTAATGTCTACGCGGCTTACGGCTCCATGACGTCTGAGAACGGCTCTTACGAGCTGGCCAAGGGCACTGGCCACGGCGAGCGTGCTGCGTTCACCGGCGAAGACAGCAACGCCTTCTCCGTAGGTGTTGTTCACAAGTTCTAATCAATCCTGAGATTGATCGGAATCACAGAGGCGCCTTCGGGCGCCTTTTTTGTTGGTTTCGAGGCCAAGTCGAGACGGGTCACCGCGGTGCACCCGTCCTTTCTTTTGTTGCGTTCGAGCAACAGCGTTCCTGCCGCTTCATGGCAGGGTAATGATCCTGTAACTCCTCGCTTTCACGATGCCTTGCGTCTGACGGCCAGTCCGTCTGGACCTTTGCCAATATTCATGTGATTTCGGGAGTTCCACAGATGAAAAAGAACATCATCGCACTGGCCGTTGCAGCGGCCGTCGCCGCGCCGGCATCTGCCATCGCCGACACCACGCTGTACGGCAAGATCCACGCGTCCTACGATTTTTGGGGCGGTGACGTGGCTGAGAATGCCGATTACAGCCTGGCATCCAACTCCTCGCGTATCGGTATCAAGGGCAAGGAAGCGGTCTCCGACAACCTGTCACTGATCTATCAGTGGGAAACCCAGGTTGACTGGGGTGGCAGTGGCGAGGGTATCGGCGAGAACCCGCGTAACACCTTTGTCGGCTTTAACGGCAACTGGGGTACCGCCATCTTTGGTCGCCACGACACCCCATTCAAGGATGTGCGCGGCAAGTACGACCTGTTCGGCGATACGATTGGTGACGCGCGTTCCATCCTGCGCGGCCGTTCGGTTGGTGGCTCGGATAACAACTGGGATCAGCGCTACAACAACACCGTCGCCTACATCACCCCGGACGTTGGTGGCTTCCAGGCGACGGTTGCCTACGTTTCCGATACCGAAGCGGACATCAACAATAACTCTGATGCGATCAGCGCGAACGCCTCTTACGAAATGGGCGGCTTCGGCATCATCGCCGGCTACGAGCAGCACAATCGCTCGGCAGTCGCTGGCGAAGAAGACTCGCAGAATGCCTACCGCGTCGCGGCTCAGTACAAGATGGGCGGCTTCAAGGTGATGGGCCTTTACCAGGGCGTCGAGAACGTCAACTACATGACCGAGTCGCAGGCAAATGCGCAGGGTGCCAACGTTTACGGTGGCGAAATGGACATGTGGGGCGCAGGTGCCGCCTACTCGTTCGGCAAGAGCACCGTCAAGGCGCACTACTTCACCGCCAGCGAAGTTGATAGCGTCGCCGATTCCGGCGCGAACCTCTGGGCGATCGGCTACGACTACAAGCTGAGCAAGCAGACCAAGGTCTACGTCGCCTACGCCGCCATGTCGAACGAGAGCGCTATCCGCAGCTACGCGGTTGGTTACAAGACGGGTCACGGTGAGTCCGCGGCAGTCGATACCGCCGATCTGGGCAACGATAACAACGCCTTCTCGGTTGGTGTTGTCCACAAGTTCTAATCAATCCTGAGATTGATCGGAACGACAGAGGCGCCTTCGGGCGCCTTTTTTCGTTGCTGTCGCCGCAATGTGGATGGCAACGAAAGAAGCACGGCTATTGGACGTGGGTGGCTCCCGTCGCCGTGATTTGTCGATGGAGCGATGGGCTTTTCGGTTAGTCGATCGGTCGTGGGGGGAAGCCCGAGTCAGCGCCTGTGTTCCAGGACGATGCCGTGGGCTGGGGAAGTCGAAGTCGGGGACGGCCGCTGGTACGGCCTTCGCGGGCGAGGCCTGCTCCCACAAGGGCACAGGTGGCGATTTCACCGTGGGAGCTTGCCTTGCAAGCGAATCGCGCGAGACGCGCGAGTCCTGATTAACCGATCGGGCGAATAGTCCGTGGCTTTGCGGGGCGCCTATTGCGGTAGAAGGCTGCTCAAGTGTCCCGTGACCCGCCCACACCCTCAGTCGCGTGGGCAATCCGCCAGCGCTGCAGCCAGTGTGGGATAGCGCGGCTGCCAGCCCAGCCCGCGCTGAATGGCGCTGGCGTCGACACGGCGGGATTCGCTCAGGAATTCGCGGGCCATGGGGCTGGCCTGCTCGAGGATGGTCGCCAGCGGGGCCTCCGGGGGTTGTGGCAGGTCGAAGTGCGCGGCGATCTGGCGGTAGGTGACGTTCACCGGGGTGGGGTGATTGTCGGAGACATTGAAGGTGCCGGTAACGGGCTGGCCTGTCTCGATTCGATCGACCAGCAGACGCAGGATGTCGGCGAGATCCTCGGCGTGGATGCGGTTGGACCACGGTGCCTCGCGGCCGGCAGGCACGGGCGTGCCCTGGCGGACCTTTTCCACGGGCAGCCGATCGCAGGCGTAGATGCCGGTCACGCGCAGCGTACAGGTGGGGATGTGGAGATCTCGCGCGTACTGTTGGCACCGGGTTTCGGCATCCAGTCGACGCCGACCCCGGTCATGCGCGGGGGCCGGTGGTGTCGCCTCATCCACCCAATCGCCGCCGTGATCGCCGTAGACGCCGGTGGTGCTGATATAGACCAGGCCCGCGGGCGGTTGCGTCGCCCCGGCCAGCCAGCTCGCGAGACGCGAATCGGCCTGCCCCTCGCGGGGTGGCGGGGCGAGGTAGACCCAGGTCGCGTTTTCCGGCGTGGCCTCAAGCGGGATGGCAGTCTCGTCGTCCAGGTCGATCGGGCAGGTGGCCCATTTGCCAAGGCGCCCCTCGGGGCGTTCTATCTGATGCCGAGCAATGGCGACGAGATCATGATCCGCCAGTCGATTGGCGAGTCGCTGCGCGATATCGCCATAGCCGATCAGGACAACGGAGGTGCGATTGGGTCGAGCGTTGGATTGCATGCGATGGATCGTCGTTGAGTTTGTGGTCGGGGCATCCAGCCTAGCCGCTGTTCCTCGCGCCTGCACGCGTGGAACAGCCGTGGCCAGGCTTGGCAGTGCCCGCTTGGCAGTGCCCCGCTTGATTCCCAGGCAGCATAAAAAGACCCGCCGTGAGGCGGGTCGCTGCATTTCGGCCTTGGCGCTGGCTGTGCTTAGAGCTTGAAGCGCGCGAGTCGGGCCTGCAGTTCCTCGGCCAACCGGGCGAGTTCGGCCGAGGCCGTCTTGGTCTGGGTGGCGCCCTGTGCCGACTCCTCGCTGATCTGCGAGATGGTCTGGACGTTGCGGTTGACCTCCTCGGCCACGGCGCTCTGCTGCTCGGCGGCACTGGCGATCTGGAAGTTCAGGTCGTTGATGCCGTTGACCCCCTGGGCGATCTCGCCCAGGGCCGCCTCGGTTTCCGACATCGCCTGGGTGCTGTGACCCACCTGGTTGTGGGCGCGCTGCATGGCGGACACGGCGGCGTTGGAACGTGATTGCAGCCGCTCGACCATGCCGTGGATCTCCTCGGTGGAGCCCTGGGTGCGCGAGGCCAGCGCGCGAACTTCCTCGGCGACCACGGCGAAACCGCGACCGTGTTCGCCGGCACGGGCCGCCTCGATGGCGGCGTTGAGCGCCAGCAGGTTGGTCTGGTCGGCAATCGCGCCGATTACGTCCAGCACCTTGCCGATTTCTTCGGACTCGGCCTTGAGCGAATCGATGGTGTCCGAGGACTGGCGGATCTCGTCGGAGAGGATGCCCACGGCGTTGACGGCATTGCCGAGGATGGTCTGGCCATGCTTGGCCGAGTCGTTGGCGGTCTGGGCGCTTCGGGAGGCGTCCGAGGCATTGCGGGCCACGTCCTCGACGGTCGCGGTCATTTCGTTCATGGCCGCGGCGACCTGCTCGATTTCCTGCATCTGCCGTGCGACGCCGCGATCGGTCTGCTCGGAGACGGCCGAGGTCTCTTCGGCGGCTGAGGCAAGTTGCTCGGAGGCCTCGCCGATGCGCTTGAGGGTGTCACGCAACGACTCTCGCGCGGTGTTCATGTGCGTGATGATGTCAGCGATCTCGTCGCGGCTGTCGAGTTGCACCGGCTCGTTGAGGTTGCCCTCGGCGAAGTTGGTGGCAAAGCGGTCGGCCGCCTTCAGGCCACGGGTGACGCCATGGATGATCCAGGCGGCGATAACGATGATGATCAGCACGTTGATCACGGTGATACCGATCGAGATCATCACGTCCTGCTCGACCCGCTCGCTGGTGCGTGCAAGCTCTTCTTCCATGTTGCCACGCAGGATGCCCTCGTACTCGCTCGCGGCCTGCTCGAAGCGCGGCAATACCTCGGTGAGGGTGAGGATCAGCAGGGCCTGGGCGCCGATGTAGTTACCTTCCTCGAGCTTTTCGATCAGCGGCAGGAAGGCGACGTTGACCAGTTCGTCCTGGGTGGCGAACAGTGCCTGCTGCGCCTCGTTGGATACGGTCTGGCGGTGCTCGATGGCGGCGATCTTGGCGTTGACTTCCTTCAATGCCGCGAGGTTCTCGCGGATGATATCCATGTGCTGGTCGATGCCGTGGGCGTGCATCGCGGCGGTGCTCCCCTGCGGATCGTGTTGCAGGGCCAGCAGCGACTGCGTGGTTATCTGATTGAGCAACTGCACCGACGTGCCGACGTAGTCGATCGGCATGATGCGCAAATCGTGGTTCTTCTCGGCGAGTTCATGCCCCTTGAGTTCGGCATAGATACCGAAAAGGCTGGTGCCGACGGTAGCTGCGCCGGCGAGGACCACGAGAAGGATGAGTTTGGCCTTGATCGTCATGGTGGTGGCAATGCTCCTAATGGTGGCTTGAGTCGCCCTGCCGTCACTCCGGCAAACACCAGCGCGCGGGTCAATGAAGTGACGCGGCGGTGAGGGGCTCTCGCTCGTCTTGTTGGTTCTATCGGTCGACCGGCGCCCGACTTTAGCGAGGCGTGTGACTTTTCGTCCACGGCGGTGCGCGCGGAGGTAGTTCTAGCCAGAACCGTGCCTAGGGTTAAAGTGCGGGTAGATAGTTGTTTTTCGGCAAGCGACGCCAACCGCGCCGATCGAGGGTCAATGGTTTGACGTCCGCTTTGGGTTCAGTGGCGTCATAAAAAAGCCCCGCGCCAATGCCTGGTCGCGGGGCTTGCCGTCGTCGAGCGTGGGGATCGGTTAACGCCCGCTTTGCTCGATTGCTTGCAGCATGATGTTTGCCGGACGATAGCCGGGCATGGCCGCCCCGTTGGGCAGGATGGTGTACGGGGTGCCGCTCATGCCGAGGCGATTGGAGAGCGCCAGGTTCTCTTTGATCATGTCGTTGTGGCAGGCCTCGGCGTCGACCGAGTCGCCCTTCATGGCGCGTTCGAGCGCCTCTTTCGGGTCATCCGCGCACGCGACCTTCGAGGAGACCTCGAAGCCCTTCGAGCCCGGTCCCTGCCGCGGCGTGAGGATGTAGGTCACCTCGACGCCGGCCTCACGCAGTTTCGGCAGTTCCTTGTGGAGCTTGTCGCAGAACGGGCAGGTCGGGTCGGTCAGGATGGTGATCGCGTGCCTGGTGTCGCCGTCGGCGGGATAAACGAGCTTGCGCTCCGCCGAAACGTCCTTGAGGTATACCAGGCGTTGTGACTGCTGTTTGGCCTGCGTCAGGTTCTGCTGGTTTGCCACGTCGATCAGGTCGCCGGCGATCAGGTATTTGCCGTCGCCCGTGAGGTAGGCGATCTGGCCGTTGGAGGTGAGTTCGTAGATGCCCTTGGCGGGTGTCTCCTCGATCGAGTCGATCGGTACGCCCGGCATGTGCTTCTGGATGCTGGCGGTGATCGCTTCCTTGCTGTCGGCCAGAACCGCGGTGGTCGGCAAGGCCAGGGCAAAAGCCAGTGGCAGGGCGGTCAGGCCGCAACGGGTGGCAAGCGGAAAACGGGTGTTTCGCATCGTGTAATCAACCTGGGTTTGTATGGTCATGTCCGGATTGCTGAGCCGGAGGCTCGACTTGGAGTGTCGAGTGTCGTCAGGGTTCCATTGTGTCATTAGTGAGTCGCCGGGAGAATTCGAACGTTGATTTGTGGAGTGCCGCGGGCGATTTGGCAAGGCGTCTCTCATAAGGACTGATTGGTGCCCCACCGCCGCTGAAATGGCGTCAGCCGCGTGGGTGGTGCTCGGCGTGCAGGGCCTGCAGGCGAGCGGTGGCGACGTGGGTGTAGATCTGGGTGGTCGACAGATCGGCATGTCCCAGCAGCATCTGCAGGGCGCGCAGGTCGGCCCCGTGATTGAGCAGGTGCGTGGCAAAGGCGTGTCGCAGGGTGTGGGGCGAGGGCAGGCGCGCCATCCCGGCGTGGCGGGCATGGTGCTTGAGCCGGTACCAGAAGGCCTGGCGTGTCAGGGGGGTGGCGCGATTGGTGACGAACACCGCGGCGGCCTGCCGCTCGCCCAGCATGGCCGGTCGGGCCTCGTTGAGGTAACGGTGTAGCCAGTCGATCGCCTCGTCGCCGATCGGTACCAGGCGTTCGCGACCGCCCTTGCCCGTGATGCGCGCCAGGCCGCGGACGAGGTGGATCTCGTTAAGCGTGAGATTGACCAGCTCTGAAACCCGCAGGCCGGTGGCATAGAGCGTCTCGAGCATGGCCCGGTCGCGCAGGCCCAGCGGCGAGCTCGTGTCCGGCGCATTGAGCAGGGCCTCGACGTCGGCCTCGCTGAGATCGACCGGCAGGGCGCGCGGCCGGCGCGGTGCGGGCAGGTCAGTCGCCGGGTTGGGCCGGATCAGGCCCTCGCGATTGGCCCAAGCGTAGAAGCGGCGCAGGGCGGAACGCATGCGGCCTACGGAGCGCGGGGCCGCGCCCTCGGCCAGCCGCTCGCCGAGAAGGCGGTTGAGGGCATTGCCGTCGGCATCGGCCAGGGCCCGGGTTTCGTCCAGTGCGGCGGCCCCCGATAGTCGGCGCGCAGTCAGTTCCAGGTCGCGTCGATAGGCCGCGCGGCTGTTGTCGGCCAGGTTTTCCTCCAGCCACAGGGCCTCGATGAAGGCCGTGATCAATTCGTCGTCCTGCATCGGGCTGGCCCTCGGTGCATTTGTGGTGGGCATCTAGAATTCGATAACACCCTGCGCGTCTTGAGCCGGGCCGGTGCTAGGCGCTCGTCCGCCGCGGAAGAGTCGTTCGCTTTCCAAGGATGAAACCGAATCGGCAGGCCGGTAGTCACCGGCCCGAAGGACGAGGTCCATGGACGGGTCACGCGACGCCGCAGATTCCCGGCTCAAGGCGAGCAGGGTGTTGTCGGATTCGTGCAAAGTTCCCTGAGTCGGCCAATAGTATGACGCTGTGGAATCGGAACCGTGGCAGCGAAACGCTTGATCTGCCAACGGATCGGCGGGGATTCCCCACTTTTCAGACCGGTTGTCCACGTTTTTATCCACAATCAGGCCGGCTTTTATGCCGACTTACCACAGCGGGTGCGCTGGTGCCAAGCCCTGTGGCGCCGATAGTCGGCCAGTTGGTCTGGTGGAGGTCAAGTCCGCTCAAAAACAATAGGTTAGCGCCTGTCGCGGAATGGGTCGATCGTGTTGGCCAAAAAATGCGCAATCAGTGCAACTGCCTGATCGGGCTTTGTCCGGGGTAGTTGTCGGCGCGTTTTCCACTAGGTTATCCACAGCTTCTGTGCATAAGTGAAATCCGCTTGTCGCAATTCCTTTTCCACCAATCGGTTAGCGGCTGTTTTTGCGGATTTGTTCCGGATGTTGTTGCTAAGTCAGTCGATGGTGCGGAAGGTTGTTTCCCAGCCACGCGGGGAATTTTGCTAATCTTGCGCGGTGCGATTGCCCGGGTCTTGAGCCGGGGCGGCGTTTGCTGCGTGCAGGCGCCCTGACTACCGATACACGATTACCGATGGAGTCTATATGGATAACCTCGAGTCCACTCTGAGCGAGAACCGTGTCTTCTCGCCGGCGCCGGAATTTTCGGACCGGGCGAGAATCGGGTCGCGGGCGGCCTTCGACGCGCTGGTTGCCGAGGCCGAACGCGATTTCGAGGGCTTCTGGGCGCGACTCGCGCGCGAGTTCGTCACCTGGGACACGCCGTTCACCCAGACGCTGGACGATTCGAACGCGCCGTTCTTCAAGTGGTTTGCCGACGGGCGGCTCAACGTCTCGGCCAACTGCATCGACCGTCATCTGCCGGCCAAGGCCGACAAGACCGCCATCATCGGCGAGTCGGACGACGGCACCGTCACCCACATTTCCTACCAGGAACTGCACGATCGTGTCGCTCGATTCGCCAATGCGCTCAAGGCGCAGGGCATCGGACGCGGCGATCGCGTCGTCATCTACCTGCCGATGATTCCCGATGCGAGCGTGGCCATGCTGGCCTGCGCGCGCATCGGGGCGATCCACTCGGTGGTCTTCGGTGGTTTCTCCGCCGAGGCGCTGCGCGATCGGATCAACGACACCGAGGCGAAAATGGTGATCACCGCCGACGGCAACATGCGCGGCGGCAAGAAGGTCAACCTCAAGGGGCAGGTCGACAAGGCCCTCGATCATGGCTGTCCGTCGGTCGAGAGCGTCATCATGCTCGAGCACATTGGTGGCGTGGCCACGGGTGCCTCCAGCGCGAAGGAGTTGACCTGGGCCGAGGCCATCGAGGGCCAGCCGGCCGAGTGCGAGCCGGTCATGGTCGAGGCCGAGCACCCGCTGTTCATCCTCTACACCTCCGGTTCGACCGGCAAGCCCAAGGGCATCGTGCATTCCTCGGGCGGCTATCTCGTCAACGCGGCGATGACCAGTTCCTGGGTGTTCGATCTCAACGATGACGACGTTTACTGGTGCACGGCGGACGTCGGCTGGATCACCGGCCACACCTACGTCACCTACGGCCCGCTGGCCCTGGGCGTGACCCAGGTGATCTTCGAAGGCGTGCCGACCTACCCGGACGGCGGTCGTTTCTGGGACATGGTTCAGCGTCACAAGGTGAGCGTGTTCTACACCGCGCCGACCGCGATCCGCGCGCTGATGAAGCTCGGCGACGAGGTGCCGAACCAGTACGATCTCTCCAGCCTGCGCCTGCTGGGCACGGTGGGCGAGCCGATCAACCCCGAGGCCTGGGTCTGGTATCACGAGGTCATCGGCGGTGGCCGTTGCCCGATCACCGATACCTGGTGGCAGACCGAGACCGGTGCACACATGATCGCGCCGGTCCCGGGGGCGATCGACCTGGTGCCGGGGTCCTGCACCCTGCCGCTGCCGGGGATCATTGTCGATGTGGTCGACGATAACGGCGATTCGGTGCCCACCGAGAGCGGCGGCAACCTGGTGATCAAGAAGCCCTGGCCGTCGATGCTGCGCACCATTTGGGGCGACGACGAGCGCTTCCAGCGCACCTACTTCCCGGACAGCCTGCCGGGCTACTACCTGGCGGGGGACTCCGCGCGTCGTGACCAGGATGGCTACATCTGGATCATGGGCCGCATCGATGACGTCATCAACGTCTCCGGTCACCGCCTGGGCACCATGGAAGTCGAGTCGGCGCTGGTCGCGCACCCGGAGGTGGCCGAGGCCGCCGTCGTGGGTCGTCCGCACGACGTGAAGGGCGAGTCGATCGTCGCCTTCGTCGTGGTCAAGGGCGACCGGCCGCAGGGCGAGGCCGCCGAGGCCATGGTCAAGACCCTGCGCGACTGGGTCGCCGAGCAGATCGGACCGATCGCCAAGCCCGAGACCGTTCGCTTTGGCGACAACCTGCCCAAGACCCGCTCGGGCAAGATCATGCGCCGCCTGCTGCGCGGCATCGCCAAGGGCGAACTGCCGGAAGGCGATACCTCCACCCTGGAGAACCCGGCGATCCTCGAGCAGTTGATGGGCAAGGACTGACCCGCCGGCCACTGCCGAACTCGAGACCCCGTGACCGTCCTGGTCGCGGGGTTTTTTGTTTGGGCGCTTGCAGCCGACCGTGTAGGAGCGGCTTTAGCCGCGATACGCCCGTTGAAAACAGGGACAGAGGCAGGGGATGCCTCGACGTCGAAAGACGGGGAATCGGGACGGATAGCCCGCTACCATTTTCCCCACTTCTGACTTCTTTCAGCTCCAACTTCCGAGGAGACACCCATGCCAGGCAAAGACGAGCCATCCGTTCGCCGCGTGCGGGTCTGGGATCTGCCCATCCGGCTTTTTCATTGGGCGCTGGTGGTATTGATCATCGCCCAGTACCTGACCGGTGCGGTGTTCGACCGCTACCTCGTGGCACATGTATCTCGGCGTGACGGTCGGTGGGCTGGTGGTCTTCCGGCTGCTGTGGGGCATCTGGGGCAGCGACACCGCGCGGTTTACACAGTTCGTGCTCGGGCCGCGGCGGTTGTGGCATTACCTGCGACACGGCGATCGCGACGGATTGCGTCTGGGCCACAACCCACTGGGTGCGCTCTCGGTGATTGCCCTGTTGGGGCTGTTGTCCCTGCAGGTGGGCACGGGGCTGTTCGCCCACGACGATGCCTTCAACGAGGGGCCGTTCCACGGGTGGGTGAGTTCGGCCATGGCCGACTGGCTGACGGCGGTGCACAAGCAGAGCTTCTACGTGCTGTTGGGCTTGATTGCCCTGCATGTGGTCGCGGTATTCGTTCACGTCGTGATCAAGCGACAGGATCTGCTGCGGGCCATGATCACCGGCTGGATGCGCGTGCCGGTGACGGTTCGCGTGCTCAATGCGAACCCCCGGTTCGCCGGCCCGATTGCCTTCCTGCTGGCGGCGGGCATTGCCGCCGGCGCGGCCTGGTGGGTGGCCTCGCTGGTCAGCACGCTATAGCGGGCTTGTTTGTAGCGACTCTTCGGTTGGTCAGCGCCGCAGGCCGGCGTACAGCAGGCCCGCGGCGGCAACCAGTTCCGTCCAGCCGAGCCATGACAGGCCGGCGAGTCCGTCCTGTTCAAGGCCACGGCCCTGGGTGGCGAGAAACACGACCAGCAGCAGGGCGCCGATCAGTGTCAGGCGGTTGCGGGCGCGGTCACGCCGGGCATCGTCGCGCAGTGACGCCAGTTCCCGCCGTTGCCCTTCCAGGAGATCCGACTGGCGGTGAACCTGCTGCATCGCCTGGATCGACAGGCGTGGCAGCTCGGAGAGGTGCTGGTTCAGGTATGGCGCCTCGTCGCGCAGCCGGCGGAGAAAGGCTTTCGGCCCCATGCGCTCGCGCATCCAGCGCTCGATGAACGGCTTGGCGGTCTGCCAGAGGTCGAGGTCGGGGTAGAGCTCGCGGCCCAGTCCCTCGATCACCAGCAGGGTCTTTTGCAGCAGCACCAGTTGCGGCTGGACCTCCATGTCGAACTGGCGCGCAACCTGGAACAATCGCAGCAGGAAGTGGCCGAACGAGATCTCGCGCAGCGGCTTTTGGAAGATCGGCTCGCAGACCGTGCGGATGGCCGCCTCGAATTCCTCGACCCGCGTGGTGCGCGGCACCCAGCCGGATTCGACGTGCAGCTCGGCGACGCGGCGGTAATCGCGGTTGAAAAACGCGTGGAAGTTCTCGGCGAGATAGCGCTGATCCTCGGGCATCAGCGAGCCGACGATGCCGAAATCCACCGCCATATAGCGCGGCTGATCGGGGTCGGTCACGTCGACGAAGATGTTGCCCGGGTGCATGTCGGCGTGGAAGAAGTTGTGCTCGAACACCTGGGTGAAGAACACCTCGACGCCGCGCTCGGCCAGCCGCTTCATGTTGACGTTCGCCGCGCGCAACAGGTCCATGCGCGCGATCGGAATGCCGTGGACGCGTTCCTGGACCAGCACGTCGGTGCGACACCAGTCCCAGTAGACCGCCGGGACGTACAGCATCAGCGAGCCATCGAACTGGCGCTTGAGTTCGGCGGCGTTGGCCGCCTCGCGCTGCATGTCGAGCTCGTTCATCAGGGTCTTGTCGAACTCGGTGACCACGTCCACCGGGTGCAGGCGCGGGCCTTCCGACCAGTAGCGCTCGGCCAGCCGGGCGACGGTGTAGAGGATCTCGAGGTCACTGCGGATACGCCGATGGATGCCCGGGCGCGTGATCTTGACGATCACCTCCTGGCCGTCGTCGAGCGTGGCGGCGTGTACCTGGGCGATGGACGCCGAGGCCAGTGGCTCGGCCTCGAAGCGGGCGAAATGCTCGGTGACCGAGTCACCCAGTGCCGCCTCGATGCGCTGACGGGCAAGTTCGGCGGGGAAGGGGCGCACACGATCCTGCAGTGCGGAGAGCGCCTCGGCCAGGTCCGGGGGCAGCAGGTCGCGGCGGGTGGAGAGCATCTGGCCGAACTTGACGAAGATCGGCCCGAGGTCTTCCAGGGCCGCGACCAGCCGTTCGCCACGCGTGCGCTGGCGATTGTTGGACAGCCAATACCAGGGCGAGACGAACTTGAGAAAGCGGATCGGGCGGAAGATCTTGAGCGCCAGCACGATCTCGTCGAGGCCGTGGCGCAGCAGCACGAACTGGATGACCACCAGTCTCCAGAGCAGTCGTGGTCGCATCAGGTCTCCTTGGCAGTGTTCTGGGCCGCATCCTGGGGCGCGTTGCCGGGGGTGGCTGCCTCGAGACGCTCGATGCGGCGTTCGAGCCGTTCGACCGCCGAGCGCGCCTCGTCCACCCCGTCCAGAAAGTCCGGTAGGTCGAAGTCATCGGCAATCACCCGGGCCTCGTGCACCAGGAAGTCATGCTGCTCGATGCGACGGGTTTCTCGCCATTCGGCCCCGGTCTGCCGTGCCTTGCGCGCGGCCTGCTCGACCACGCCGGCGGCCGAGACACCGACTTTCTCGGCCAGCCAGTCGGCCCAGTCGATGTCGAGTTCGCTCAGGGCACGCAGAAAGCGGGTGGCCGCCTGTTCGTCGCCCTCGATCGTGAGATCACCGGTGAACAGCGAATCCGAGGCGTGCTCGTGCTGCAGCGCGGCCAACAACGCCGCGCCGCTGGTGTGAATGCGGGCATCAGGCGGCAGGTCGTCGGTCGCACGCCACATAAGCCCGTTGCTGGTCGGCGTGACGGTCAGGGTCAGGCGCGGGTGGTCGATCATGAACGTGATCACCACACCCGCCAGGTCGGCCAGGCGGGCGCGGGCGTTCGCGTCGCGCTGAATCAGTCGATTGATGGCGGTTTCGGCGCCAAAACGCAGGGCGGTGGAAATCATGGGGACGCGGGTGGTGGCGAATGGATCAGAGCCAGTCGGTCAGGGCGATGCCCACCCCGATACGGCTGATCGAGCGATTGTAGTCGATCAGGCTTTCCCCGTAGCCATTGAAGTACTGCACGTAGCCCTTGACGCGTTTCGACAGCGGGAAGGTGTAGTCCACCTGGATCGCGCCCTTGTTCTCGTTGAAATCGAGGTTATTACGCAGGGTGGCGGCGATGGTCTGCTCGTTCCACTTGTAGGCCAGCATCAGATCGCCGTAACCCATGTAGTCGGTGATGTCCGGGTTTTCGTTCTCGTCGGCCTCGGGCAGGCGATACCAGCCGCGGAGGCGCCCGGCGAAATTGCCGCGGCCGAAGGCGGTGCTCGCGGCGAGACGGTTCCAGCTGCGCGAGCGCTCGCCGCCTTGGCCGTTGGAGGTGTGAATCAGCGAGAAGCGGGCGCGCTTGAAGGTCAGGCCGGCCAGCGAGTAATCCATGTCCAGCGTCAGGCCGGCCTCGGGCTCGTAGTTGGTCTCGCGGAAGGGGGAGGACGCGTCACCCTCGGCGCCGAGAAACGCGGTGTTGTAGGTCTGCCAGAGCGAGAGTTGGCTGTAGGCGAAATAAAGCGCCGTGTTGGGGCCGAACGGATCCTCGAACCAATCGAACTGGAAGGACAGCTGGAACTTGGTCTCGGCATGCTGGGGCTCGAAGTCATAGACCGATCGTGACAGATCGGTGGGCGTGTAGGTCGCCGGCATGAGGTAGTTGGGTTTGTAGCCGCGCATGACGAAGGGATTGCGCTCGCCCGACTGTTCCGACGCGAGCCGACGCTTCAGGGCCACCGGCTCGGACTTCTTCACTGGCGGGGTGGCCGCCTCTTGTTCCGCTTGCGCTTCGGCGAACGGGTCCTCGTTGGTCTCGCCGGTGGGCTGCCTCCACTCCTCTTCCGTTGCGGCGTCGTCCTCGAGGGCTGCCGGTCCGCTCGAGGCCAATCGATCAAAGCAGGCAAGCCGTTCCGTGTCGGTATCGATCTTGGCGCATGCCGACCAGTCGGGCGTCTCGGTCTGGGCGGAGGCCGGACTCAGAATCCCGAGCAGGACGATTCCAGACAGCGCGGCGGAGGGCAGCAGACCGTGTTTGGGATGTAATAAGGAACGTGACATGGCGGCAAGTCTTTGATGGATGGCGACCGGTAGGACATGATAGCCGGTAGGGTAAGGGCTGCGCGAATCTGCTGCCGCTCTGCGTGTCATGAGTTGGGCCGGTGCAAGGCGGTCGTCGGCCGCACAACGGTGATTTCCTTTCCAAGGGCGCCGAGGCAGCAGATGCCCCACCTCAAGGCGCCCTGCGGGGCCCGGCAAGTCGCCCGTGCTCCGGGTGGTGTCGTGTCGACATGGCCACCGCACGCCGGCGACGACGTGCCTAGATCACGAACCACTCGCCCGACCAGAGTGGCACCTGACTCGCGCGGACCTTCCCAAGTGGAAGGAGCTCCAAGGTCGGCGGTGTTGGACCGCTTCTGGAAGACAACAGTCAGGGCGTTGAAGTTCCGTGGCTGACCCCGGGAGGAGATTATATGGCGCAGGCGAAGAAACACGCTCGGCAACTGGACGCCGATTTTCTCACCCAGCCGGCCGGCGAAGTTGCAGCTGTGCTCATTCGCGCCCAGCAGGCCGTTTTCCGTCGTGCCTGGGCGCATTACCGCAAGGCGGCCGACGAGGACCCCGAGGCCCTGCACGATTTGCGGGTCGAGTTGCGGCGCCTGCGGGTCTGGTTGCGGTTGTCCCGTGATGTGGTTCGAACGCGCAAATCCACGCGGCGGCGGCTCAAGGCGCTGGCCCGAGCGAGCAGTCCGAGGCGCGATCACGAGGTGATGCTCGAATTGCTCGACCGGGTCACCCAAGATGCCGAGTGTGCCGATGTTGCAGCACGGATAGGTCGTCTCGCCGATGAACATTGCCCGGCCGACGGCGATCTGGCGTTCGACGTCAAGCCTGGCCTCAAGCCGCGGGGACGCAAAGGCACCGTGCCGTTTGGCCGCTGGTTCGCGAACCAGGTCACCACGATGACCGAACACATCGAGCAGGATCTCTCGTCCGGCCAATCGGGGTTCCACGCGGCCCGCATCCAGGTCAAGCACCTGCGCTACCTGCTTGAACCCATGCACGAGCCCTTTACCGTGGTCGAGCCCACGCTCGCCGACCTCAAGGCCATCCAGGACTGGCTGGGCGACCTGCATGATCTGGCGGTCTTCCGTGCGCACCTGGCCGACTACGCCGGCTGGCTGCTGGCCGACGCGCTGCCCGCACCGCTGGCCCGCCCGGGCAAGCAGGCCAGGCCCTTGAGCCAGACCTTTGCCGGTGTGCGTGATGACGTCATCCGGCTGTCGGCCTGGCAACATGCGCAATTCGAGTCCATGTGGCACGACTGGGAAACACGCCGCCCGGCGCTCGAGAAACGGCTGTATACCGCCCGCAATCGCCTGATTGGCGAGCTCGAAAAAGCGGCGCCTGCGGCGAATTGACAAGCCAGGGCAAAACGACAAAAATGCCCGGTCCCCGCGCCGGAGTAGCTCAGTTGGTAGAGCAGGGCATTCGTAATGCCAAGGTCGTAGGTTCGACTCCTATCTCCGGCACCACAAGTTTTTGATTTCAGGCGATACGGATAGCAGGCGCTATCCTTTATTTTCCCCTGGAATTAATCGATCTGCATAGCAATTGCACACGGGATGTGCGCGACTGCGTCCGGTTCGGCAGCAGAAAGGCCTCGTCTTTCGGTTGGTCAGAAAGCCCGTTTTAACGGGCCTTCGGCCGAGCGGGACGAGGCCTTTTTGATTCTGAGCCTCAGAGACCGTCCTCAGCAAATGCTCAGCTGCGCCTAATGGGTAGCGAGATCGGTGCACGGTGCCCTTCCACGGGGATGCCGAGGCGGCAAGGCGATCGCGCGATTGGGCCTCGATATCTCCACGCTCTCCGCAATCTTTGGCTCATGTGGGGCCGAGCCGATCCGACGGGCATTGACATTCGGAGCGGCGCATATAAGATTTGTGCCATATCCAGTGAGGTCCGCATGAAAGCCGAAGCATTCCACCAACTTCTCTCCGATCCGATTCGGTTGCGCGCCTTGATGTTGCTCGCCACCCACCGTTCCTTGTGCGTGTGTGAAATCCAGGAGGCCATCGACGTGGCACAGCCGAAGATTTCCCGACACCTCCGCCGCCTGCGCGAGGGCGGGGTGATCGTGGGTGAGCGCAAAGCACAATGGGTTCACTACCGATTGGCCGATGAGTTGCCCGAGTGGTGCCAGGCGGTGATCGACCACACGCATCAGGCGGTGAAAGGCGATCCCGCGTTCGTCGAGGATGAGCAGCGCTTGAAGGCTATGGGCGGACGGCCGGCACCGATGTGCGGCTCGGGTTCATGACGGCGCCGGTGTCGATTCGGCCAGTGATCACGGGAGAGGGCAGGCATGTTTGATTGGTTCGCCTCGTTGATCGTCTACCAAACGCTTGGTCTGAGCGAGGACAGCGCTTGGGGATCGGCGCTGCATTTCTTCGTCATGGACACGACGCTGATCTTCTTTCTGTTGGTGGTCGTGATCTACGTCATGGGGCTGTTGCGGGCACTCATGAGCCCCGAGCGGGTCCGGGCATACGTCCGGGGAAAGCCGCCCTGGCTGGCACGCACGCTGGCGATCACCCTCGGTGGCGTGACGCCCTTTTGCTCCTGCTCGTCCGTGCCCCTGTTCATCGGTTTCGTCGAGGCGGGGGTGCCGCTGGGCGTGACGTTCTCGTTCCTGATCGCCAGTCCCATGATCAACGAGATCGCGGTGGTGCTGCTGGCCGGCATTCTGGGCTGGGAGATGGCGCTGATGTACGTCGCCGCCGGGGTGGTGGTCGCCTGGGTCGGTGGGATCGTCATGCAGGCCTTCCGTCCCGAGCGTTGGGTCGAGGACTACGTCTGGAAAATCCAGATGGGTGAGAGCCAGCCCGCGCCGGTCGACAAGAGCTGGCGGGGACGCAATCGCTTTGCCATTGCCGAAGTCAAGGAGATCGTCGGCCGGATCTGGAAATGGGTCGTGATCGGCATTGCCGTCGGAGCGGCTTTCCATGGTTTCGTGCCGGGCGACTGGGTCACCACCTACCTGGGTGAGCAAGGCAACTGGTGGGCCGTTCCCGGTGCGGTGCTGATCGGCATTCCCCTGTATGCCAATGCCACCGGCATCATTCCCGTGGCCGAGGCGATGCTGGGCAAGGGGGCCGCCGTCGGCACCACGTTGGCCTTCATGATGAGCGTCGCGGCGCTCTCGCTGCCGGAACTACTCATCCTGCGCAAGGTCATCCGCTGGCCGGGCCTGGCGTTGTTCGCGGGCGTCCTCGCGGTCGCCTTCGTGCTGGTCGGCTGGTCATTCAACCTGCTTACCTAATCATCGTACCCAGGAGGCATGTCCCATGAGCGAATCCCCGTCACTCAATCCCGCCATTCTGGAAATGGTCTCGCTGGGCGCGGCGATCGCGGTGCGCTGCCCCTCGAAAACCCAGGAAATGCTCACCCGCCTGACCGAGCGTGTCGTTTCCGACAACCAACTGCAGGAAGTGGTGGCCGCATCCCGGCAAGTGGTCGAGGAAACGCAGTCGCGGGCCAACCAGGTCATCGATGCCGTGATGGCCGGTGAGCCGCTCGAGAACTGCATGCAACGAATGACGCACGACTCGCGCGGGTCATGCGGTTCGTCAGATGGCGACAGCGGCTGTTGCGGCACCCCCGCAGACAAGCCAACCCAGCGCTTCTGCTAAGCCGGATTCATGAAATTTCCGGGATAAGGAGACAAAGAGATGAAGAAAGTTCAGGTGCTCGGCACCGATTGCGCGAAATGCAAAAGCACGGTTGAGCTGCTCAACGACGTGGCCGAGAGTGAAGGCGTTTCGGTCGACGTGCAGAAGGTCGAGGACATCGCCGAGATCATGTCGATGGGTGTGATGTCCACGCCCGGCGTGGTTATCGACGGCACGCTGGTGCACAGCGGCTCGATGCCCGCTCGGGCACAGGTTGTCGAGTGGCTCAAGGACTAGGCGCCCCGTTTCAGACAACCGCTGCCAGGCCTCTTATCTGGAAGCCTGATGCGGATTTGGCAGTGTTTTGTCCGCCAGAGGCGCTGTGCCGAATGTGCCCAATCGGCCTTGGGGGCTAGGTGAGTGAGCTTGACGGGGGCGTCGGCGCATTTCTTCGATCGCCAACAAGGAGTGGGAATGATCAGGAGGGCGCCATGGACAAGCACGTCGTGATCGGTATCGACTGTTCCGTGGTGATCGATGGCTTGGTGGGCCTGGCGGAAAACCTGCGCGGTGATCCGGCGAGGGAATTCACCCGCGAGCTCCGGAGGAGATATGTGCATGCGTGAAGGCCTGGAGCGTCATCAGTCCTGGATCTACCTGGCCTTCATCCTCGCGGGGGTGGGGGTCGGCTTGGTTCGGCCGGACCTCACGGCGGCGCTCGACCGCCTGCTATGGCCTCTGCTTGGTATATTGCTGTACGTCACGTTCACCCAAGTGCCGTTAACGCATGTCCGGGAGGGGATGCGCGACTGGCGCTTTCTTTCGGCGCTTCTGGTCGGGAATTTTGTGGTGATCCCCCTGTTGCTGGCCGTGTTGGTCGCCTGGCTGCCGCTGGCCCCGGCGATCATGGTCGGGGTGCTGTTGGTTTTGCTTGTGCCCTGCACCGACTGGTTCATCAGTTTTGCCCACCTGGGCAAGGGCGATGCTGGCCGCGCCATCGCGGCCGCGCCGTTGCTCCTGTTCGCGCAACTGGTCACGCTGCCACTGTATCTCTGGTTTTTTCTCGGTCAGGAGTGGCTCGAAGCCGCCCTCAGCACCCACCTGCTGGTGGCCTTCGTGGGTCTGATCCTGACGCCTCTGTTCCTTGCCTGGCTGACCGAGCGGGTCGCCGAGAACCAACCCCGCGTGCAGTCGCTGGTCCGGGGAATGGGGGCGCTGCCGGTCCCACTGCTGGCCGTGGTCGTGTTCGTCATCGCCGCATCGCAGGTGAATTCCGTGGCGGGCCTGCTCGACGTGTTGTGGCAGGTGCTGTTGATATTCGTCGGTTACCTGGTGGTGGCCGCGTTTCTCGGCAAGATCATGGGGCGCCTGTTTCGTCTCGATGCACCCAGTGCGAGGACATTGACGTTCAGTTTCGGTACCCGCAATTCGTTCGTGGTCCTGCCGATTGCGCTGGCACTGCCCGAGGTGTGGCAGGCCGCTGTCGTCGTGATCGTGTTCCAGTCGCTGGTCGAATTGTTCGGCATGGCGGCCTACCTCTCCTGGGTGCCGCGCTGGTTGATTCCCGCAAGCGATGAGCCCATCAGCCGCACGCCCCGATGAGCTCCCTACGTGCCCTCGGACTGAGTCGGTAAACCGTTCGGCAAAGCGAAGACATCCGGCCGTGCCCGCTTTTCTTACCCTGTCCGGAGCTACAGCCGGGGTAGAACCCTTGTGACACGGACAGCTAAGGGGGTAATTGCCCGCGGTGGTATGCCGCAATCCGCGTGGCATGATAGGCTTTGCGCTGCCTCTTTGGGATGGATCGTCAAGCCCGGAGCGAGGCCAGCGCCGAGCCTTCCGGGCGACGGAACCTTTGTTGGCCAGACCGGTCCAATCCTACCTGCTTAAGGGGCAAAGCATTATCCGGGACACTCGGGCATTGCCCCGGGGCTTGAAAACCGCAGTGTTCGTCCCAACACTTGTAGATAACCGGGGGTGATACGGCTTCGACGTGGGTCGCGAAACTCAAGGTGCATGCCGAGGTGTAGTCTCCTCGTAAAACAACTGCAAAACTATAGTTGCCAACGACGACAACTACGCACTAGCCGCTTAAAACCCGGTAGGGTGCCGTCTGGCCGGAGCCGTGCTTGTGCGTCCGGAAACCAGGCGTCGACTCTCACAAGCTCGTGGTGAAGCGTGTCCGCCGTGGATCCACTAAAACTCTAGCCGGACTCGCCGAGTATCTTCCCTGCCTGTCGGGTAGTACTCGGTTAAAGCAATAGACAGGACAAGCATGTAGTACCGAGAGCGTAGGGCTTGCGGACGCGGGTTCGACTCCCGCCACCTCCACCAAACCTGCCAAAAGGGCCAGCCAGCAATGGTTGGCCCTTTTTCATGCCTCCGCTTCTTGATTTCAACTCGGTCCTGGTCCGTTCCGGCCCCGCAGGTCAGGATAAGTTGCCCTGAACCTGCCATGCTCTAAGCATGGGTGTAACCAATTGTTTTTCCGTGTTTTCGAGGCTGCCATGCTCAGGCTGATGCTGCTGTCGTCGCTGCTCTTGCTGGCCGCCACCGTGCAGGCACGCGAGGTGACGGTCGGACTCTACGAGAATGACCCCCAGGTGTTCCGTGATGCCGAGGGGCATGCATCGGGCATCTTCGTCGAATTGATCGAGCTGATTGCGGCGGAGGAAGGCTGGCGCCTGTCGTTTCAGGAGTGCGCCTGGGCCGACTGCCTGGAACAAACCGCGCGGGGAGAGATCGACCTGATGCCCGACGTGGCGATAAGCGATCGACACGAGGCTCGACTCGACTTTCACACCGTGCCTGCCCTGCGCAGCTGGTGGCAGGTCTACCGCCGGCCAGATCTGGAGGTGAATTCGATCTTCGACCTGGCCGGACGGCGCATTGTTTTTCTGGAAGGCTCGACCCAGCGGGAGCGGATCGCCGCCCTGCTCGACGAGTTCGGCATCGACTACGAGCCGGTGCTGGTTGAGAATTTTCACGCCGCCTTCGAGACCGTATCTGCCGGGCGGACCGACGTGGCCGTCGTCAATCACCTGTTCGGCAGTCGGTATCACACCGACTTTGGCCTCGAACGCACACCGGTGGTCATGGAACCGTCCCGGCTGTTCTTTGCGACCGGGGAGGGGCGCAACCCCGAGCTGCTGGACGCGATCGATCGCCATCTCACCCAGTGGCAGGACGATCATGACTCGGTCTATTTCGACATCATCGAGCGTTGGCTGGGAGAACGTCCGCGGGAGTTCGTACCCGGTTGGGTGGGCTGGCTGGTCTCGATCGGAGGGCTGCTGATGCTGGCGGCCCTGGTTGTGGCATTCCGCCTGCGACGGGTCTCGGCGAGCCATGGCCGGCATCTCACCGAAACCCGCCGCGCGCTGGAAACGGCCTACGAAGTGATCGAGGCCAGTCCGGTTGTGCTGTTTCGTTGGCAACCGGCCCCCGGTTGGCCGGTCGACTTCGTCTCCGGCAATGTCGCCCGCTGGGGCTACACGCCCGAGGAGTTCCTGAGTGGCGAGCGCCGTTTCGCGGACATCATCCACCCAGACGATCTTGAACGCGTGAAGATCGAGGTCGAGGAGCGACTGGGCGCCGGGGCGATGGCCTACCGCCAGGAATATCGCATCCTGCATGCCGACGGCAGCCCGCGTTGGGTGGGCGACCTCACCCGGGTGTTCCGTGATGACAACGGGAACGTGGATCGACTCGAGGGCGTGGTCACCGACATCACCGAGCAGCGCGAGGGCGATCGTCGCCAGCGCGAGGCGGCCACGGTGCTGGAAAACACGATCGAGGGCGTGATCATCACCGATGTCAGCGAGCGGATCGTGATGGTCAATCGGGCGTTCCAGGCATTGACCGGTTACACCGAGGACGAGGTGTTGGGCCGACCGGTGACCCTGCTGGATGCCGACCCCGCGGCGAGCCCCTGGCGGGCGATTCGCGAGGAGGTGGCAGTGTGTGGACACTGGCAGGGCGAGTTGACCAGCCGCCGCAAGAACGGTGAGATCTTCCCCGAGTTGCGCGCCATCAGCCGGATAGTCGGGCGGACTGGTGAGGGTGATCACGTGGTGCACCTGTTCACGGACATGTCGCGGCTGCGGGCCAGCGAGGCAAGGCTGGATTTCCTCGCCCGCCATGATGCGCTCACCGACCTGCCCAACCGGGCGTCGCTGCTGTCGCATCTGCGCGAGCGGGTGGCCTCGGCCGACGTAGACGCGCTGGCGCTGTTGCTGATTGATCTCGATCACTTTCGTGGCGTCAACGACAGCTATGGCCACCACATGGGTGACACCCTGTTGCGTCAGGCGGCCGAACGCCTCGAGTCGCTGCTCGAGGGACGCTGCCTGGCGCGCCTGGGCGGCGACGAGTTCGCGGTGCTGGCGGAAAACGTCAACCGAACCGAACTCGCGAGCCTGGCCGAGATGATCATCGCGGCGCTCAGCCGACCGTGGCGACTGGACAACGGCACCGAGGTGCGGCTCGGTGCGAGTGTCGGCATCACCTGTTATCCGGAGTTCGGCAGTAGCCCCGAGGCATTGCTGCAACAGGCCGGTGCGGCGGTCTATCGCGCCAAGGCCGAAGGCCGCGGCAGTGTCCGGTTCTTCGATGACAGTCTGACGGCCAGTGCTCGCCAGCGCGTCGAGATGGAAACGCGGCTGCGTCGCGCAATCGAGGCGGGCGAATTCGAGTTGTACTACCAGCCCCAGGTCGACGTCGCCAGCGGCCAAATCATCGGTGCCGAGGCGCTGGTGCGTTGGCGTGACGGCGACCGGGGTCTGGTGCCGCCCGATGCCTTCATTCGGGTGGCCGAGCAGACCGGGATCATCGTGGCCCTGGGCGAGTGGGTCCTGCGCGAGACGTGCCGCCAGGGGCGCGAGTGGCGCGACGCCGGATTGCCGGTACCCAGGCTGGCGGTGAATCTCTCCGCCCGCCAACTGCATGACGAGTCGCTGGTCGAGCGGGTCCGGACCGTGCTCGAGGAGACCGGTTATCCGCCCGATCAGCTCGAGCTCGAGCTGACCGAAAGCTCGCTGATGCATCAGCACGAGCGGTCCGTCCGGGTGCTGCGTGCCCTGCGCGGACTGGGGCTGCATCTGGCCATCGACGACTTCGGCACCGGGTATTCCTCGCTGGCCTACCTGCGGCAGTTCCCGATCGATGTGCTCAAGATCGACAAGCGCTTCGTCGATGATCTGGCCGAAAATAATGATGACCGCGAGATCGCCGCGGCCATCCTCGCCATGGGCCATGCCCTGCGCCTGTCGGTGATCGCCGAGGGGGTCGAGACCGAGGCGCAACTGGCCTTCCTCAGTGCCAATGACTGTGACAGCTATCAAGGCTATCTCTTCAGCCCGCCCCTGCCGCCCGCCGCCTTTGCCCGCCTGTTGTCCGAGTAACGCTGCTACCCTCAACGCAATGGCCCCCTTCGGTGAAGGCCGGCGGGGCACAGCCGCGTGACCACGGAGGAACGATCATGACAAAAACCGGTGGACTGCTGGCCGATGCGCTGGTGCACCTCAAGCCGTTGATGGACGATGACCGCATCTCGGAAGACGCCCGGCGACGCCTGTCGCAACCCAACCGGGTGGTCGAGGTGGAGATTCCGTTGCGCATGGACGATGGCTCGCTCGAGGTCTTCACCGGCTGGCGTTCGCTGTACGACAACACCCGTGGGCCCGGCAAGGGCGGCATCCGCTTCCATCCCAAGGTCACCGGTGACGAGGTCGCGGCGCTGAGCTTCTGGATGGCGGTCAAGTGCGCCGTGGTCGATCTGCCGTTCGGCGGGGCGAAAGGGGGGGTGTGCGTCGATCCCAAGCGGCTCTCGCGCCTCGAGCTCGAGCGCCTGTCGCGCGGGTACATCCGGGCGTTGCTCGACGTGATCGGCCCGGACCGGGACATCCCGGCACCGGACGTCAACACCAACGAGACCATCATGGGCTGGATGGCCGACGAGTACCGCCAGGCCGCCGGCCGGCATCAGCGTGGGGTGATCACTGGCAAGCCGCCGGGCCATGGCGGCTCGTTGGGACGCACGGCGGCCACCGGTCGTGGGGCGTTGCAGGTGCTCAATATCTGGGAGCGCCGCCGGGGCCGTGCCGACCAGCGCCCGCGCGTCGCCGTGCAGGGCTTCGGCAACGCCGGCTTTCACTTTGCCCGCCTGGCGCATGATGCCGGCTACCGGGTGGTCGCCATCGCCGATTCGCGCGGGGCGATCTACCGCGAGGAGGGTCTCGATCCGCTGCCGATCTGGGAGCGCAAGCACGAATCCTCCGAGCTCTCGGGACAGGTCTACTGCGAGGCGTCTGTTTGTGCGGAGGTCGAGGTGGAGAAGCTCACCAACGAGGAACTGCTCGCACTCGATGTCGACGTGCTCGTGCTTGCGGCCCTGGAGAACGCCATCACCGAGAAGAACGTCGACGCGATTCGCGCGCTGACGATCCTCGAGATTGCCAACGGGCCGATCAACAACGCCGCCGATCAGCAGTTGACCAAGCAGGGTGTGACCATCATCCCCGACGTGCTCGCCAACAGCGGCGGGGTGATCGTCAGCCACCTCGAGTGGGTGCAGAACCGCATGGGTGATTACTGGACCGAGGACGAGATTGAACGACGGCTTTCCGAGCGTCTCGGCGACCAGGCGCATCTGGTCTTCGAGCGGTCGGTCACCGAAGACGAGTCCTTGCGCTCGGCCGCCTATCGCCAGGGCATCGAGCGCATCGCCATCGCCATGGACGGGCTGGGCACCGAGCGGTATTTCTGCGGCGATACCGGGCCCTGAATCACGCGGCCCCGACTGGGGGCGGGGTGGCCGGAGAATGGGTTGGAACGCGGGCGGTTCGCCGCGACTCGGCGACCGGTTCCGGTACAATGCGCCCATGTCCAATGATCCGATTCTCGACCCCCTCAACGCCGCCCAACGCGAGGCGGTGACCAGCCCGTCACTGGCCACCCTGGTGCTTGCCGGCGCCGGCTCGGGCAAGACGCGCGTGCTCACCCATCGCATGGCCTGGCTGGTCTCCGAGCAGGGCGTCTCCCCCTATTCGCTGTTGGCCGTGACCTTTACCAACAAGGCCGCCGGCGAGATGCGCGGCCGGCTGGGATCGCTGCTCGACGGCCAGGAGCTCGGCCCGCGCGGCGTCGACGGCATGTGGGTGGGGACATTCCATGGCCTGTCCCACCGCCTGCTGCGTCAGCACGCCCGCGAGGCGGGCCTGCCGGACGGCTTTCAGATCATCGACTCGGACGACCAGTTGCGGCTGATCAAGCGCCTGATCCGCGAGGCGGAGCTCGACGAGAACCGCTTTCCACCGCGGCTGGTCGCCTCGATGATCAACGGCTTCAAGGAAGAGGGCTTGCGTGCCCGTCACGTCGTGCCGGGCGACGACCCCATCCGCGACCAGGTGATCGTGATCTACAAGGCCTACGAGCGTGTCTGCGAACGCAGCGGCCTGGTCGATTTCACCGAGCTGCTGCTGCGGGCGACCGAACTGCTGCGCGGCAACGATGCCCTGCGGGCGCACTACCAGCGGCGCTTTCGGCAGGTGCTGATCGACGAGTTCCAGGACACCAACGCCCTGCAGTACGCCTGGGCGCGGCTGCTGGTGGGCGAGGACAACGGCATCTTCGCCGTCGGCGATGACGACCAGTCCATCTACGGCTGGCGCGGGGCGAAGGTCGAGCACATCCAGCATTTCTCGCGCGACTTTCCCAACACCCACCTGGTGCGCCTGGAACAGAACTACCGCTCGACACGCACCATCCTCGAGGCGGCCAACAGCGTCATCGCGAGGAACGCCGGAAGACTGGGCAAGAACCTCTGGACCGAGGGCGATCACGGCGCGCCGATCCGTTTCTACCGCGCCTTCAACGACCAGGACGAGGCCAATTTCGTGGTCGAGCAGATTGCCACGGCCGTGCGCGAGGGCCACAACCGCGCCGACTGCGCGGTGCTGTATCGCTCCAACGCCCAGTCGCGCCTGCTTGAGGAGGCGCTGATCCGCGAGGGCATGCCCTACCGCATCTACGGCGGCCTGCGCTTTTTCGAACGCGCCGAGATCCGTGATGCCTTGGCCTACCTGAAGCTGGTGGCCAATCGCCATGACGACACCTCCTTCGACCGGATCGTCAACCGCCCGACCCGCGGTATCGGCGACAAGACGCTCAACGAAATCCGGCAGGCGGCCCGTGACCAGGGCGCCTCGCTCTGGGATGCCGCGCTGATCCTGCTGGCGGAGAACCAGCTCAGCCCCCGCGCCGCGGGCGCCCTGCGGCAATTCATGACCCTGATCGAGGCGATCGACCAGCAGACCCTCAACGACGAGCTGGGCGAGCGGATCGAGAAGACCATCGACAAGAGCGGCCTGCGCGCGCTGTTCGAGAAGGACCGCGACCGCGAGCGCGGCGAGGCGAAGATCGAGAACCTCGACGAGCTGGTCAACGCCGGGCGCGGCTTTGTCATGGACCGTGATGCGGCCGAGGAGATGGGCGAGCTCGAGGCCTTTCTCGCCCACGCGAGTCTCGAGGCCGGCGAGGCACAGGGCTCGGCCTGGGAGGACTGCGTGCAGATGATGACCCTGCACTCGGCCAAGGGCCTCGAGTTCCCGCAGGTGTTTATGGTCGGGGTCGAGGAAGGGCTGTTCCCGCACCAGATGTCGATCGACGAGCCGGGGCGCCTCGAGGAAGAGCGCCGGCTCTGCTACGTCGGCATTACCCGCGCCGAGCAGCAGCTGACCATCACCTGTGCCGAGTCGCGTCGCCTGCACGGCAAGCAGATCTTTCCCATGCCGTCGCGCTTTCTTGGCGAGCTGCCGCCGGACCTGGTCGAAGAGGTGCGGCCGCGTGCGGCCCGCGCGGCGCAGGCCTTCGGTGCCCGACGGCCTGAGGGCGAGCCGGGCCCGCGTACCCACAAGCAGAACGAGACCGGCTTCGAGGTCGGCCAGAACGTGCGCCACGCCAAGTTCGGCGAGGGCATCATCCTCGACTGCGAGGGCACCGGTGCCTCGGCGCGGGTGCAGGTCAATTTCGGCCAGCACGGCGCGAAGTGGCTGATCCTGTCATACGCGAATCTGCAACCCGGCTGACGGCGGGCCAAGCCAAGAGATGAATGGTCAGAAATCAGAGCTCGGAAATGGGTTCTGATATCTTCCCTCTGTCTCTCAAATCTGACCTCTGAATACTTGTGAAAGGAGTCCTGCCATGAAACGGCGCGAGTTTCTGACCTGGGCCGGCGCGGCCGGCATTGCCGCCACCGCCCTGTCCGGCTGCAACAACGAGACCGGCGATCAGCCGGCGGCCACGGCGGCGAACGGCCCCACCGCGGCCGACCCGATCCGCTGGAAGATGGTCACCACCTGGCCGAAGAACTTCCCCGGCCTGGGCACCGGTGCGAACAACATCGCCAAGCACATCAACGAGATGTCCGGTGGGCGTCTGGTGGTCGACGTCTACGGGGCCGGCGAGATCGTCCCGGCGCTCGAGGTGTTCGACGCGGTCAAGGCGGGGACTGCCGAGATGGGGCACGGCGCGGCCTACTACTGGCAGGGTAAGATGCCCGCGGCGGCGTTCTTCGCCGCGATGCCTTTCGGCCTGACCGCCAACGAGATGAACGGTTGGCTCTACCACGGCGAGGGCATCGAGCTGTGGGAAGAGCTTTACGCACCGCACGGCATCATCCCGCGGCCGGGTGGCAACACCGGCCCGCAGATGGGTGGCTGGTTTCGAAAGCCGATCGACTCGGTCGAGGATTTCAAGGGGCTGAAGATGCGCTTGCCGGGCATCGGCGGCGAGGTGCTGCGTCGGCTGGACGTGTCGGTGGTCAACACCCCGGGCGGCGAGCTGTTCCAAGCGCTGAACGACGGCACCATCGATGCGGCCGAGTGGGTTGGCCCGTTCAACGATCTCGCCTTCGGCTTTCACCGCGCGGCCAAGTACTACTACGCCCCGGGTTGGCAGGAGCCGTCGGCGACCATGGAGGCCCTGATCAATCAGGAGGCCTTCGAGGCGTTGCCGGACGATCTGCAGGCGATCGTCGACGGGGCGATCAAGATGGCCGCACTCGAGATGCTTTCCGAGTTCACCGCGCGCAACAATCGGGCGCTCAAGACGCTTACCGAGGAGCACGGTGTCGAGTTGCGCTACTTCAGTGACGAGATCATGGCGGCGCTGTTCGAGAAGTCCAACGAGGTGCTCGCCGAGATCACCGAGGAGGACGCCTTCGCCAAGCGCGTGTTCGAGTCGTTGACCGACTACCGCCGTGACGTGGCCGGCTGGACCGAGGGCTCGGAGTACGCCTTCCTCACGGCACGCCAGCGCTTTCTGGACTAGTCGCCGGCCGAGCGAATGGTCCAGACCCGTTCGGCCAGCGTGGCGGCCAGCGGGCGTTCGTGGCGGCCGATGGTCACGACCACGTCGGCCGAACCCGGCTGGCTGGCGCGGCGGCGAACGAACTGACCGGGCAGCAGCCCCAGCTGCGTCAGGCGGCGCAGGTCGGCGGCGTTCTCGGCGGCCAGCCGGACCACCGTCGCGCCCTCGTCGATGGCCAGATGACCCAGTGCCACCATCTGGCGACGTTCGACGGGCGCCTCGTCGGGCCGTGGGATCGGCGCGCCATGCGGGTCGAACTCCGGTTGGCCGAGGTGGTCCCACAACCGGTCGATCAGGCGGCTGGAAAAGGCGTGCTCGAGGATTTCCGCCTCGGCATCGACCTCGGCCAGCGGCAGCTTGAGATCCTGGGCGAGAAAGGTCTCGATCACCCGGTGGCGGCGGATCATGTCGACCGCGATCGTCCAGCCGGCATCGGTCAACGCCGCGCCCTGGTAGCGGGCGTAGTGGATCAGGCCGTCGGCGTGCAGACGCTTGAGCATGGCCGTGACCGAGGCGCGTGCAATGCCCAGCCGGTCGGCAATCGCCGAGGTGGACACCGCCGGCTCCGGCGATTGCTCGGCCAGCTTGAAGATCGCTTTCAGGTAGTCTTCGTACGCGGTGCTCGCCATGGTGGGGCCTCTTTGGTGCCTTACGTTAGCATGCTCGTAGTGTGCCGTGCTTGCGGAGACGGCCGCGGCTTTCTACCATCCGCCCGCCCCGATACATGATCCATATTGACCCACGCTTCACTCACGCGAGGCCCCTTGTGCAGAGATTTTTCCAATGGCTTTCCCGCGCCGCGACCCTGTCGCTGGCCGTCGTGTTCCTGATTCCCGGCGTCCAGGCGCAGGACGAGGTGCTGCAATACTCCGGCGGTGACCGGGATATCGAACCCCTCCGGGTGGTGACCGACACCTCGTTCACGGCCGGGATGGTCGACAACATCGCCGGATCGTTCGTCGAGGTCGAGGCGGTGGTCCACGGAGAAGAGTCGCCGTTGGGGTATTCACTCGACGAGGAGGATCGGGCACGGATCGAATCGGCCGATCTGGTCGTCTACCAGGGGCTGGGCTTGATGCCCGAATTCATCCAGGCGGCCGAGACCCGGGATAAGGCCGACCGGGTGGTACTGACAGATCGCATTCCCGAGTTTCGCCTGATCGAGACCGACGGGGCCATCAATCCGCACACCTATCTTGACCCATCGCTGCTGCAGTACTCGGTCGATCACCTGACGATCGAGTTGAAGGAACGTCTCGAGGCGGTGGCCGGTGAGATCGAAGGCAACCGCCTGCGGGTCAATATCGAACTCCAGTCCCTCAACCGTGAGACCGAGGGGCTGATGGAAGACCTCTCGCGTGCCGAGCGGGTGCTCGTGACCGACAACGACGTGTTCGCCTATTTTGCCAAGGCCTACCACTTCGAACTGCTCGACGTGACCGACGAGGAACAGAGCGAGAAGGCCATCGAGCTGATCGAGCGCAACCAGACGCCGCACGTGTTCCCGGTGGCCGGTGCCGGCGGTGGCGCGATCGAGGAATGGCTCGAGGCCAAGCGGGGGGCGGCGATTCCCGAGTCTGTCAGCCTGGCGTCGCCGCTGACCGGCCTGTGGCTGGCCGAGAGCAATCTGCCCACCGGCACCTATATCGGTCTGTTCCGCGAGAACGTCAGCGAGATCATCCTGGGGCTCAAGCCGCTGCCGGCCGCGGGGGGCGAGGCACCGACCGAGTAGGTCGAGGCCCAACGACCGTCAACCGTATCGGTGCTGATTGGCCTGACGGGCTGATCAGCCGCTGGTGCGGTGATCCTGCGCCAACTCCCGGTAGAAGCGGGCCGACTCGGCGAGGTGCGCGCGTTCCTCGTCGGTCAACGGCCGGACCTTGCGCGCCGGGGCGCCGACGTAAAGGTGGCCGGTTTCCAGCACCTTGCCGGGCGAGACCACGCTGCCCGCGGCGATGATCACCTCGTCCTCGACCACCACGTCGTCCATCACGATCGCGCCCATGCCGACCAGCACCCGGTTGCCGACGGTGCAGGCATGCAGGATGGCGCGATGGCCGACGGTCACTTCCTCGCCGATACGACAGGGCATGCCCTGCGGATGGGCGGCCGATGGCTGGTTGACGTGCACGATGACGCCGTCCTGCAGGTTGGTCAGCCGACCGGCCCGGATCTGCTGGACATCGCCGCGAAGCACGGTGTTCGGCCAGACGGAAACGCCTTCTTCCAGCACGACGTCACCGATTACCACCGCGGTCGGATCGACCCAGCAGTCTTCGGCCACGGTCGGGAGCTTTGACTGGAAATTGCGGATCATGCGGAAACCTCGGGTTCGATCGGGCGATGATTTGCTGGTAATGGCTTGCTGGTGTTCTGGCGCGCATTCTAGCGCAGGCAGAGCGGGAAACCCGAAGAGGGCATCGGCCGGGTCTGCTATCGTTTCTGCCGACGACTGACGACATCCGAAGAATTGCTACAGCCGCCACAGGTAATGCCGTGTCCGTGATCGCCGAGAAAACCCGCGCCTATCTCGCCCTGACCCGGCTGGATCGACCGGTGGGCATCTTTCTGCTGCTCTGGCCCACCTACTGGGCCCTGTGGGTCGCCGGGCAGGGCCGCCCGGACCTGTTCATTTTCCTGATCTTCACCCTGGGCGTGATCGCCATGCGCTCGGCCGGCTGCGCGATTAACGACTTTGCCGATCGCCACGTCGACGGCCACGTCACCCGTACCCAGGGGCGGCCGCTGGCGACCGGGCGGATCACCTCGCGCGAGGCGTTGGGCGTGTTCGCCGTCCTGGTGGGCATCTCCTTTCTGCTGGTCCTGCAGCTCAATGCCACCACCATCGCCCTGTCGGTGGTGGCGGTGATCCTCGCGGCGACCTATCCCTTCGGCAAGCGCTTTCATCACCTGCCGCAGGTGCATCTGGGGCTGGCCTTCGGCTGGGCGATCCCGATGGCCTTTGCCGCCCATCACGGCGAGGTCGCACCGGTCGCCTGGCTGCTCCTGCTGGCCAACATCGGCTGGACGCTGGCCTACGACACCTTGTATGCCATGGCCGACCGGCCGGATGACCTCAAGATCGGGGTCAAGTCCTCGGCGATCCTGTTCGGCCGATACGACCTAGTGGCCGTGGCCCTGGCCTACCTGTGGACGCTCGCCTGGCTGGTGGGGGTGGGCTGGATGGTCGACCTGGCGGCCGGCTACTTCGTGGGGCTGGGTATTGCTGCGGTGTCGGCCGTCTGGATTCTGCGCACCGCCCGGTCGCGCCAGCTGGATGACTGCGTGTTGGCCTTCCGGCGTAATAACGTCTTCGGCGCGATCGTCATGCTGGCGCTGATTGCGGGGTTCCTCTGAGGCGACTCGAGCAAGATCGGTACGGCCGGATTACACTCCGGTAGTTGGGTAACGAACCGCCCGTTGGCGCGTCGCAGGCTAGCCGGCGTTCCCATTCAGGCGAAACGGAGTGGCCCCATGATCAAGCGTACGATCCAATCTCTCATGGCCGCCATGGTGCTGGCCATCGCGATGCCCCTGTCGGCGCAGGCCGCCGAGCCCGTCGACGACACGGCGGCCCTGGCCGGGGTGGAGGAGGCCAAGGGCGTTTTCCAGATCGACTTCACCGAGGCGGAGAAAACCGCGTTTTATCTGGAGATCATTCGCGGCACGCACGCCAATTTCGTCCGCCAGGGACTGGACCCGGATATGGTGATCGTATTCATCGGCCCGACGGTGCAGTTTCTGAGCACCGCGGCGGGCGACGATGTCGCCGATCCGGCCACATTGATGCGGATCGAGTCCGAGGTCGCGCGCCTGGCGGAGCTCGGTGTGCGCCTGGAGGTCTGCGCGGTGGCCACCGAGGTGTTCGGTGTCGACAATGACACCTTGTTTGACGGGCTGACTCTTACCGGCGATGGCTTCGTCTCGATGATCGGCTGGCAGGCGCAGGGGTATCACCCCGTCACGATGTTCTGAGTCAACTGCGTACCCAAATGAAAAGGCCCCGCTTCCAAAAGAGGCGGGGCCTTGTCGTTTTCGCGAGTCGTGTTCAGCCACGCTGGGGAAGGTCTGCACGATTCGATGGCGTCTCTGGCTCGCGGGTTCGCTCGCAATCAAGGCGCCGGACCGAAGGCGGGCTCGTTGCCCGTCGAGGGACGGCAACGCCGAGTGCGGGCGAACCCGCGAGCCCCATCCGGGCGGGCTTCCAAAGGCCCATCTTCGGCGTCGCGAGGTTCGTCCGTGAACCATCGCCCTTCGGGCCGTCTTGCGCCGGCCGGATCGGCGTCGTGCCGATCCGGTTCAGCCCTTGTAAAGGGCGACGGCCCTGCGCCTTGCATCTGGGCCTTTGGAAAGCCCGCAGAGATGCTATCGAATCGTGCAGCCCTTCCCTAGAGCCGGAACTGCCCCACCATGTTCGAGAGTGACGAGGCCAACCGCGCAAGATCGGCACTCGCCGTGTTGATCTGCTCGATGGCATCCAGCGACTCGTTGGAGACCTGGTCGATGTTCACCGCGTTGCGGTTGATCTCTTCGGTCACGGCGGTCTGCTCCTCGACCGCGCTGGCCACCTGGGTGGACAGGTCGGTGATCTGACGCACCGACTGGGCGATCTCGTCGAGCAGGCCCTGGGTGTGGCCGGTCCGGTCGAGGGTATTGCCGGCGCTTTCGCTACCGCGATCCATCACGCCCACTGCCTCGCGTACGCCGGTCTGGAGCTTGTCGATCATCTGCTCGATTTCGCCGATCGAATCCTGGGTGCGGTTGGCCAGGCTGCGCACTTCCTCGGCGACCACGGCGAACCCGCGGCCCTGCTCGCCGGCCCGAGCCGCTTCGATCGCGGCGTTCAGCGCGAGCAGGTTGGTCTGATCGGCAATCCCGCCGATCACGTCGAGTACCGACCCGATCGAGTCGCTGTGCTTGTTGACGTCGCGGATCACCTCGCCGGCGCGCTGCATGTCGTCGGAGAGCGACTGCATGGCGCGCATGTTGTCGTCCATCGCCTCCATGCCGGCCCGTGCCCGATCGTCGGTCTCGTTGGCCGAGTCGTTGACGCTTTGTATGTTGCGGGCGATTTCCTCGACCGCGCTGCTCATCTGGGTGATGGCGGTGGCGACCTGCGAGGTCTCGTCGCGCTGCTTTTCCGCGCCACCCTTGGTCTGCTCGGAGACGGCCGACATCTCTTCGGTCGCCGCGGCCAGCTGCGATGAGCTATTGGAAATGTCGCCCATCATCTCGCGCAACCGCGTGACGGTGGCCCCCAGGCGGCGGATCAGCTGGCCGGTCTCGTCCTTGGCATCCGAGTGGGGCGTGATGGTCAGATCACCCGCGGCGATCCGGTCGGCGATCTCGACGGCCTCGTCGATGGGCCGAACGACCGAGCGCGTGATGAGCAGGCCGGCGAGAATGGCGATCACGATGGCGACAAGGCTGCCGAAGAGCAGGAGGCCCTTCATGCGCGAGTCGACCACCTCCAGGCTCGCCTGCCGCTCTTCAAGCAGGGCGCGCTCTTCTTCGATCATGGCGTGGTCGATCTCGCGCATGGCATCCATGTCGGCCTTGGCGCTCGTCAGCAATGCCTGGACCTGCTGGCGCACGTCGGCTGAGAGATTGCCTGCCTCGCGGCGCAGGTCGATGGCCGGCTGCATGTAATTGTCCATCCAGTGGTGGTAGGCGTTTTCCAGTTCCACCAGCCGTTCCAGTTGTTTCGGATTGTCGGCAGTCATTTCCTCGAGGCGGTCATTGCGTCGCAGGAAGGCCTCCTTGCCGTCGTGGTAGGGCTCGAGATAGCCTTCTTCCCCGGTGACCAGGTAGCCGCGCTGGCCGGTTTCGATGTTCACCAGTGCCAGTACCTGGCTTTCCAGCTCTTCCAGCACGGTGTAGGAGTGCTGGTTTATCGCCTGTGCTTCCCGCACCTCGCCGTACTGCATCCAGACCGATCCGGCAATGAGCACGATCAACAGGGTGAGTACGCCAAAGCCAAGGCCAAGTCGGGTGCCGATGGGCAGGTTTTGCATCAAAGGTCTCCTGGCTCGGGTGGGCTTGTGGGGCAAGCCCGCCCGACACGGGTGAGTGGGTGAGTGGGCTTATCGGCCGCCGGTGGGAAAGGTTTAGTGTTCGCGCAGGAATGGTCGGGCCGGGTGGCGGGTGGCCGTCGTGATCAATCGAGCGCAAACGGGTAGATTGCGAACGATCGTCCGGCCGTCCTGATGCGATGCAACGGCGCGTCGGGCGGTTTCACGGGTCTATCACCATGCGGTACAGTCGGACTTAGGCTGGAATGTGCCCCGGCCTGAGGAGTTGTCGATGTTGTACCTGCCGCAAACCGCCCGCGCCGAGCCGGGCAATCCGGGTGAGCTGGAGGCGATCTTCAAGGCCGAGCTCGCGGCCCTGCCCGCGGACGACCTGCCGTTGCAGCAGGGCATGGCCCACGGCAGCGTCGCCAAGGGCGATGACCTGTCGGTGATGGTGATCGGCAGCGCCTTCGATAGCGATCAGCTGCGCATCCATGCGGGGCTCTTTTATACCAGCGTGGTGGCCGGCTGCGCCTGCAACAACGATCCCACCCCGATGAATGACGAACCCGAGTATTGCGAGGTCGAATTCACCATCGATCGCCCGGGTGGGGCCGCGCGGGTGCGACTGCTGGAACCCGACGGATGAGCACCTCGTCCGCACGCCACGGCGAGGCCGGTGCGCATGCGCCGACTGGCGAACCGTCGCGTCGGGGCGCGTGGCCTGCCCATCGGGTCGGGTTGCTGCTGTTGGCCATCTGGGGGCTGATTCTCGCGGTCTTGACGTGGTCGAGCCTGCAGGCAATCGAACGCTACGAAGATCATGCCAACGAGCAGGTCGAGCAGCGCACGGGGCTGGTGGCGCTGATGCAGTCGACCCTGATCGACAGCGAACTCGATGCCATCGATCGTGACCTGCGGGTGATTCGAGAACGCCTCGTTCAGCGATTGGACGAGCCCGCCTCGCAGCAGGCCCGGACGATGGAATCCTCCCTCGATGCCAACGCGCTGGTGCGTGACCTGTGGTGGTTGGACAAGACCGGGGAGCGGCTGGCCACGCGCCGCCGCGCGGATGATCTGAGCATCGACCCGGCGCAGGAGTCCTTTTTCCGCGTACACCTCGAGTCGGCTGGTCGGCAGGCGGCGGGAAAAACCTTTCTTTCCCGGCCGATAGGCGCTGGCGGTACCCGCCTGATGGCGATGAGTCGGGCGCTCCGTGACGAATCGGGGGCCTTCCGCGGCGTGCTGGTGGCGTATGTGGACCTCGCTGCCCTGGCCGCGCTGCTCGATCGGGTGACGGCCCGCCAGCGTCTCATGTCGCTGGTGGCCCACCGGGAGGGACATTTGTTACACAACCTGGCCGAGGGTGGCCTGCCGTCGAGATCACTGGCCGAGTGGTTCCAGGCCAGCGACGGCACACCGCCGACCGTCGGGCGCTTTCACGGTCGCGCGGATGGCCATGACTATCAGTACGCGCTCGCCCAGCCCGAAGGGTGGCCCCTGAATGTGGTTGCCGCCGAGGATCTCGCGCTGCTCCAGACCCAGCTGGCCGCCAACGCCAACGATCACTACTGGCGCCTGCTGATCTGGGCCACGGTGTCGGGGTTGCTGCTGTTGCTGGTCGGCTGGTTGTTCGCGCGGCGTGCCTCGGCGCTGGAGCAGGCGGCGGAGAGCGAGCGCCGTCTGGCCGAAAGTCATCGCCGCAATGCCGCGATCATCGAGGCCATGCCCGATCTGCTGTTCACCATGAATGCCGAGGGCCGCATTCTCGATTTCGAGCCGGGTGAAGGCATCCCCTTGTTGGAAGAACCCGAGGTGTTTCTGGGGCAGACGGTCGGAGAGGTAATGCCTCCAGCCCTGGCCGAGCTGACCCAGTCGGTCATCGACCGCACCCTGGCGCAAGGCACGGTGCAAACCTATCAATATCAGCTCGATTTCGACGGCGTTCCCCATTATTACGAGGGCCGCTGCTCGCCACTGGCAGAAAGCAGCGTGTTGATCCTGATCATCGACATCACGGCACGCAAGCAGGCGGAGAACGCGCTTGAATGGACGGCCACCCACGACCCCCTGACCCAATTGCCCAACCGGCGCTTGTTCCGCGACCGGTTGGGGCTGGCAGCCAACGAGTTCCATCGTTACGGCGGCAACGGGTTCTGCCTGCTGTATCTCGATCTCAACGGCTTCAAGGCGATCAACGACACCCTCGGTCACGCCGCCGGGGATCAACTCTTGCGGCAAGTGGCCGAGCGGCTCGAGCAGCAGGTGCGAGACGCCGACAGCGTGGCGCGCCTGTCCGGTGACGAGTTCGTGGTGATGATCAGCCACGCCGGTCGGTCCGAGGCACGCGTGGTGGCCGGCAAACTGCGCGAGGAGATCGGGCGGCCATACGTGCTGGACGAGGGCGAGGCTCGGGTCAGTGTCTCGATCGGGATGGCCTGCTGCCCCGAGGACGGCCGCATGACGGAGGCCCTGATGTGCTCGGCAGATGCCGACATGTACCGCGACAAACAGGTCCGTTTGATCCAGGAACGTTGATGGCCCGCGATGCCGGACCGACTGACGCCGTCAGGCTTCGACATGACGGGCATTTTTTGAAGCGTCCCATCGCCGCGGCGATGCGTCCGCTGCCCCCAACGCGTTGAACGATCCGCCCGCGAAGGCCAGGCGTCCGCCTCGGATCGCTAAGGGGCCGTCGATTCGGCGACGGCAACCCGGTTGCGGCCATCGCGCTTGGCCTGGTACAGCGCCTGATCGGCGCGGTTGATCAGGCTGTCGAGGGACTCGCCGGCACGGCACTGCGCCACGCCCTGGCTGACGGTCAACGCCTCCTCGCTCTCGGGCAGGCGATTGCGCCGGGCAACCGCCTCGCGGATGCGTTCGGCGGTAAGACGTGCCGCTTCGGCATCCGTGTCCTGCAGCAATATCAGGAACTCGTCACCGCCCCAGCGACAGAGCGTATCGACCTCCCGGATCTGCGAGGACACGGTGTCCACCAGCTCACGCAGGACCCGGTCGCCCGTCTGGTGGCCGTGGCGGTCGTTGATCGTCTTGAGGTGGTCGAGGTCCAGGTTGATGATCGAGACCGGCTGGTCAAGGCGGCGTCCAAGCCGTTGCGCGTGTTCGAACAGCACCTCCATGGCCTCCCGGTTGCCCGCCCCGGTAAGACGGTCGGTGGTGGCCATGGTTTCCAGTCGCCGTTGATAGTTGCGCAGGGTCCAACCGCCGGTCAGCAGCACCAGGACGGTGACGCCCAGCGCCAGCAGGACGTTAGCGATCAGGGTGTTGAGCAATCGGGCATTGGCGGCCGATTCGCGTTGCTCCACCACCAGGAACCAGTCGAGTTCGGGAATCAGTCGGGTGTTGACGTAGACCGTGCCGCCTTCGGGGCGCTCGTAGGCGAATTCCGTACTGGGACTGGTGAGGATGCGGGTGGCGTGGCGGGCCAGTCCCGGCTGGGCCTGAATGCGCAGCGGGCCGTGGTAGCCGGAGCCGCGCAGGGTGATCTCGCCCTCGCGATCCATGAAATAGATCGAGCGGCCGTAGCGGCGCTGGTAGCTTTCGATCAGCCCGGCGACGGTCTCGACGGCCAGTCCGATGCCGGTGGCGCCGATGTAGTCGCCCGACTCGTCCTCGACCCGGTAGTTGACGAAGATCGACAGCCGGGTGGGCTTGGCGGTGTCGTGGTCGATATTGATTTCGAACGGCTCGTTCATCTGCCGGACGCGGAAATACCAGATGTCAGCCTTGTCCGCGCGCGACACCGTCTTCAGGACCCCGTCGGGGTGGTAGTAGCGCCGACTGGCCTCGCTGACGAAAAAGGCGGTGGTGGTGTCGTATTTCTGCTGGATCTCCGTGAGATAACGGATGATCGCCTCCTGATCCTCTTCCCCCTCGACCACCCAGTCGCGCACAAAGGTGTCGTGCGCCATCAGCGAGGAAATGAGGATCGAGCGCAGCAGGTCTCGCTCGATCTCGGAGAAGATGTTGTCGCTGGTCAGCGGGAGGGTCTCCTCCGCGATCTGCTTTTCCAGCGAATCCTCGGCGACGAAGTAGCCGATCACGCTGGTGGCGACGAATCCCAACGTCAGCAGAAGGGTCAGGGCCGTGGCGAATAGCAGCTTGTTGCGTTGCATCAGGGGGCTTTGTGCTCGAGGTAGCGTTGGGCGAATGCCTCGGCCGGCAGCGGCTGGCTTTCCAGGAAGCCCTGGTAGATGTCGCAGTGGTACTGGCGCAGGAAGTCCCGCTGGCTATCGTGCTCGACGCCCTCGGCAAGCACCTTGAGGCCAAGGGTGTGGCCGAGGTCGATGATCACCCGGGCGATCTGGCCGCGATCACTGGGCTCCTCGATCATGTCGACGAAGCGCTTGTCGATCTTGAGCACGTCGATGGCGAACTCGCGCAGCTGGCCCAGCGAGGAGTAGCCGGTGCCGAAATCGTCCAATGCCACGTGCACGCCCATTGCCCGCAGCCGGTCGAGCAGGTCGCGGGCCTCGGACTCGCGGCGCACGATCGCGCTCTCGGTCAGCTCCAGTTCCAGGCGCTCGGCCGGAAAACCGGTCTCGTCGAGTACGCGTTTGACGAGTGCGTGGATCTCGCCGTGGCGCAGTTGGTGTGGCGAGATATTGACTGCCAGCCGGCCGAACTCATGCCCGGCATCGAGCCAGGCCTTGCCCTGGCGGCAGGCCTCGCGCAGCACCCATTCGCCCAGCGGCCAGATCAGGCCGGTGGTCTCGGCCACCGGAATGAAGCGATCCGGCGAGATCAACCCGTCGATGGGGTGCTGCCAGCGCACCAGCACCTCGGCCCCGTGCAGCCCCTGGTCGTCGATGCGGGTCTGCGGCTGGAACACCAGGCACAGTTCGTCGTTGTCGATCGCCTGGCGCAGCTGCAGCTCGAGTGCCACGCGATCGCGGGCGGCGACGGTCATTCCGTCGGAGAAGAAGCGGAATGTGCCGCGACCCTCGTCCTTGGCCCGGTAGAGTGCCGTGTCCGCCTGCTGCACCAGGCTTAGCGGCGAACTGGCGTTGTCGGGGAACAGCGAGATGCCGACCGAGGCCAGCACGCGGACTTGTTGCCCTTGGCTGAGTTCCCAGGGTTCGCCCAGGGCGTTGATCACCTCGTTGGCGATATCGCCCACCTCGGTGGCGGTATCGATGCCGGTGATCGCCATGGCGAACTCGTCGCCACCGAATCGGGCAATGGTATCGGTCTTGCCGAATCGGTCGCGCAGCCGTTCGCTGACCTTGATCAGCAACTGGTCGCCGACGGCATGGCCAAGCGAGTCGTTGACGTCCTTGAAGCGGTCGAGGTCGACCATCAGCACGGCCAGCAGGCTGTCCTCGCGCCGCGCCAGATCGACCAGTTGCTCGAGGCGCGCCATCATCATCAGCCGATTGGGCAGGCCGGTGAGCGCATCGTGGTGGGCGAGGTAGTCGAGCTTGGACTCGCTTTCCTTCTCTCGGCTGATGTCGACGAACAACCCGACGTAGTGGGTGATGTTGCCCTCGCGGTCGGTGACCGTGCTGATGCTCAGAATTTCCGGGAAGATCTCGCCATTGCGCCGACGGTTCCAGACCTCGCCCTGCCAGTGGCCGTCGTGCTCCAGAGCCTTCCACATGCGGTCGTAGAAATCGCGGTCGTGCTGTCCCGAGGCGAGCAGGTCGGGCGTCTTGCCGATGACTTCTTCGGCGCTGTAGCCGGTCAGCTCGGTAAAGGCTGGATTGACTTCGATAATCTTCTGGTTGCGGTCGGTGATCACCACCCCTTCGCGGGTGTTCTCGATCACCTTGGCCATCAGCCGCTCGTGCTGCTCGATCTGGTGGCGGTCGTGGATATCGGTGACCACGCCGTCGAACCACAGGGGCTCGCCCTGGGCATCACATCGCACCAGCGTGACCTCTTCCACCCAGCGATACTCACCGTCGGCCATGCGTACGCGATACTCCTGGTAGTACTGCCTCTCGCCGCTGGCCACCTGTTCCTCCAGGCCCGCGGCCACCATGGCCTGGTCGTCGGGATGGATGATGTCGGCGAATTTGAATCGGTCGCGCTGCCATTGCTCGGCCGAATAGCCCCAACGCTCGATGTTGCTCGACACGAACGTCGTCGGCCAGCCGTTCTCGGGCAGCCAGCGGAACAGGACGGCGGGACTGGCCTGGACGGCCTCGCGGGCGCGCTCCAGGTCCTCGAGCCGGTCAAAGTAGTCCAGCGCGAAGGAGATGTCGGTGGCGAGTTCCTCCACCGTGTGGCAGATGGCCTCGTCGAAGAAATCGCTGACCGTGGCGTACAGGGCCATCGCACCGATGATCTCGCCGCCCCGATGGATCGGGAACGCCACCACGGCATCGACGCCCGCCTCGACGGCCTGCTGATGCCAGACTTCGGTCGCCAGCGCGCTCTGGAAGTGATTAACCACGACCAGTTCGTCCGAACGTATCGCCCGTCCCGCCGGCCCCTGACCGGCCGGCTCGTGCGGATGGATGCTGACCTCGAGCGTCTGGATATAGCCGGTCTGGTCGCCGAATTGGACGACCGGTTCGACTGCTCCGGTGTCCGGGTTGATCAGCCCGATCCAGGCAAAGGCGAGGTGGCCATGCTCGACCGCCACGCGGCAGGCCGTTTCGAACAGGTCTTCGGCCGTACGACAGCGGGTAATCGCCTGGTTGGTCTGCGAGAGCAGGTCGTAGAGATCTTTCTGGTGTTCCAGTGCATGGTAGGCCTCGCGCTCACGGGTGACGTCCTCGGCGATCGAGACCAGCCGCTCGGCCCGACCATTGTCCGAGCGTGTCAGGCGGATGTCGAAGCGCAGATGGGCGGTCGTGCCGTCCGGGCGCGCCAGGTTGTATTCCTGGGCGCAGTGATCGACCCGTCCGTCGACGAGGTCCTGCACGGCGCGGGCCTCGTCACCGTGCAGGGCGTCGCCCAGCAACTCGTCCCAGCTTTTACCGACCAGCGACTCGCCCGGGTGCCCCAGCATTTCGGCCAGGCGCGGGTTGGCGTCGGTGATGCGGCCGCTCGTCGGCGAGCTGATCGCCATGCCGAAAAACGGCATGTCGTAGAACACGCGCAGCAGTCGATCCTGCTCGGCGGTGCGGGCGGCCCAACGCAGGGCATCGCCCTCGCGGGTGCGGCGCCACAGCAGGGTAAGGATCACGGCCATGATCGCCAGCAGGAAGAAGCCGACCACCGCGAGCAGTCTCAAGGTCTGGTAGAGCGGCAGGAGCACATCCGCGCGGGGCTGAGTGGCTACGATCGCCCACCCACGCCCCGGGGCCGGATGCACGGCCCCCACCATGGGCTCACCGTCGATCCCCATCCCGTCAATCAGACGTGGCGAGGCCCCTGGTGAAAAGTCGGCGGGTCGAAGGGCGCTTTGCCCCCAAGGCTGGCTTGGCCATGGTGCGTCGGCGGATTGCCGGTTGGCGTCGTCCAGGAAGAGCACGTCGCTGTCTTGCGCGCGCGCCAGGTGCGTCGTCGTACTGGAATGTGTCGCACCATGTGGCACGGGTGGCACATCCGCGCGAAGCAATACATGACCGACGACAGGGTTATCACCGATCGGAATGAGCCAATCGATATGCGCGTGACGGTCGGTATGCAGATCCGGCGGCAGTTCGACGATACGCCCGTCGGCGGCCGCATCGACGCTAGCCTCGAGGTCTTCCGGCCAGCGTGTCACACCCCGGTTGACCAAGGGAACGGTACCGCTCGCGTCGAGCAGGGCGACCCCTTCGTAGTCATAGGCGGTTCGCAGGGCTTCGAAGCGATCGACCACCTGTTGTCTGGCGGAGGCGGTGTCGGGGGTGTCTTCCGCCGAGTCGGCCAGTGACTGAACCGTCTCACGGAAAGCTTTTGACGACTGGATTACCAAGGCGTCACTGGCCCGTTCTTCCAGCCAGACATCGATGAGATTGGCGCGTAGCGCGGCAACATCCGCGAGGCGAGCCTGGGCGGATTCGATTGTCGCGGGGACCCGGTAGAGATAGGTGCCCACCGTGACGAGGGCGACGACCAGCAGGTTGACCAGGAAGACAATGATCGGTCCGCGTCGATGGAGTCGCGCATCGGGTGGCGGCGCGGGTTGGTCCGACATCAGCCAGCGCAGCAACAAGTACAGGATCAGCCCCGTGACCGCGACGAAGCCCAGCCCCTTGATGGCGCCGGCGCTGGCGAGTTGTTCGGCGGGCACGAACAGGCCCAACAGCCAGTCGGAGGTCAGGATCCACAGGCCCGCGTAGACGACGTAGGAAATCGCCAACACCAGGGGCGAGAACCACCGGTGGTTTGGCCGGTGGTATGCCGTGGTGTCGGATTGATGATTTCGCGACGTCATGTCGTCCGGAAGATTCCTGGAGTGGCTCGCGGTGGGCGGACCCTCGTGGGTCGTCCTTCACAAGAATCCAAGGATGGGTCAAGGCTGCGGCCAAGTCCAGCCCGGGAGCCGCGCCGGTTAACGCTCGGGGTTGCCCAGCAGCAGCGGGTCGAGCAGCAGTTCGCGGGCGTTTTCGCGGGCCAGTCGCCGGGCGACCGAGTCGGGCAACTGGTCCAGCCATTGGCGGATGGTGTCGGCGGCCTCATCGAAGCGTTGCCAGCGCGCGAGGCTGTAGGTGTCCACCCCGACGACAAACCGGTTGGGGTGATCGACGAACAGCGCGCGCCACTCGGCCAATAGTTGGCCGTCGCTGTCGACAAAGCGCTCGTCGCGCACCGAGGTGTCGATGAACAGGTGCTCGGGGTGGCGGGCCAGGGCGGCGCGCAGGATGGTCGGGTCGGGCTGATCGCCCAGGTGCGCCCAGAGCACGTCGACCTGCGGGGCGATCTCGAATATACGGTCGATGATGGCCAGATCGCCGTGGATCATCAGTACCAGATTGCGCTCGGCGGCGATCTCCACCAGCCGCTTGAGCGTGGCGCTGTCGCGATCCTTGCCGAAGATATGCAACTCACCGATGCCGCGGTAGTCGCCCTCGTCCAGCCAGGTCTCCACCCGCGCGGGGAGATCGGGCCGGTGCATCCAGGTTTCCTTGTCGGCCTTGGCGCGATAGACGCCCAGGAACGGCACGATGCGATCGGGGGCCATTTCGCCGAGCCGGCGGGCGTTCTCCGGCGGGCGGCTGGTAACCACGGCATGCTCGATGCCGCTGGCCTCGAGCGTGTCGAGGGCGGTCTGCGGGTCGATCGCGGCGCGCTGTTCGGCGTTGTAGTGCAGGTGGGTGTCGAACAGGGGCGTGGCCGCAAGACCCGGTGCGGCCCAGAGGCCGGCGAACCAGGCCAATCCGATCACCAGTGCGGGTGTCTTAGTCCTCGTCGCTATCGGCATGGCGGGAGGCCCCTCCGCGTGGAAACAGCACCAGGTGGGTGAACGCCGGGCGCAGGTTGACCCGCACGCCCGGCGCGTAGTGATCGTGACTGGGTGCCAGGCTCAACAGTCGCGTCCCCCCCGGCAGGGCGAGGGTGTAGAGGAAATCCGCGCCGCGAAAGACGCGTTCCTCGATCTCGGCCACCCCGGCGCCGTCGGCATCGATGATCACGTCATCGGGACGAACCAGTACGTCGACCTCGGTGCCCGGCGGGTATTCGTGCGAGACCTGGCCCTCGAGCAGCCCCAGCTCGGTGCGCACGCGGCCCGGTCCGACCATGGTGCCGGCGATACGGGTGCCCTGGCCGATAAAGTCGGCGACGAACGGCGTCTCGGGGCGGTGATAGAGGTTGTAGGCCGTGTCCCACTGGTGCAGGCGGCCGGCCTGCATGACGCCGACGATATCGGCCATGGCGAAGGCCTCGGTCTGGTCGTGGGTGACCAGCAGGGCGGTGGTTTCCGCCTCGCGCAGGATGTCGCGCAGTTCGCGCGGCAGCGTCTCGCGCAGCTCCACATCCAGGCTGGAGAACGGCTCGTCGAGCAGCAGGATTTCCGGCTTGGGGGCCAGGGCCCGCGCGATCGCCACGCGCTGCTGTTGCCCGCCGGACATGTGGTGCGGGTAGCGCTTGCCCATGCCCGGCAGGCCGACCAGATCCAGCAGTTCGTCGATGCGTTTCTGCCGGTTTTCGGCGGGCTTCTTCGGCAGGCCGAAGCCGATGTTGTCGGCCACGGTCAGGTGCGGGAACAGGGCCAGGTCCTGGAAGATCATGCCCACCCGGCGCTGTTCGGGCGGGTGGCCCCAGCCGGCGCCGGCCACCGTGTCGCCGTGCAGGCGGACCACGCCGGCGCTGGGTGACTCGAAGCCGGCCACCGTGCGCAAAATCGAGGTTTTGCCGCAGCCGGACGGCCCCAGCAGGCAGCCGATCACGCCGGTCGGCAGCTTGAGGTTGACGCCCTCGACGGCCGTGGTGCGACCGAAGCGGACGGTCAGGTCCACCAGGCTCAGGCGTTCGCTCACGAGCGTGCCTCCAGGGAAGCCAAATGCTTACTCATCAATCGCGTCACGGCTGGAGATGCTGCCTTCATGTCCTCTCGCACGGGTGATCGAGCGACTGACCAGGATCACCGGGATCAGGCCGGCGGCCACGATGGCCAGGGCCGGCAGCGCGGCGTCGCGCAGTCGCTCGTCGGAGGCCAGTTCGAATGCCCTGACCGCCAGCGTGTTGAAGTCGAATGGCCGCAGGACCAGGGTCGCCGGCAGCTCCTTGAGCACGTCGACGAACACCAGTAACGCGGCGGTGAGAAGACTGCCACGAATCAGCGGGATATGCACCCGCCAGAGCGTGCGCCCGGCGTTCGCGCCCATCGAGCGGGCGGCGTCGTCCATGCTCGGGCGGATGCGCCCCAGTCCCGCTTCCACCGTGTTGAGGCTTACCGCAAGGAAGCGCACCAGGTAGGCGAACACCAGTGCGGCGACCGTGCCCGACAACAGCAGCCCGCTGGAGATGCCGAACTGCTCGCGCATCCAGCCATCGAGGGTGTTGTCGAAGGCGGCGAACGGGATGATCACGCCCACCGCGATCACCGTACCGGGCAGGGCATAGCCCATGCCGGCGATGCGGTTGATGGTGAAGGTCAGCCGCCCCGGCATCAGCCGATGGCCGTAGGCGAGGAACAGCGCCAGCAACAGTGCCAGGATCGCGGTCAGCCCGGCCAGCCCCACCGAGCGGGACACCAGCACCGCGAATTCGCCCAGATCCCGGGTGGGGGCCACTTCCAGGCTCCACGTCAGCAACTGGGCCGACGGCACCAGAAAGCCCAGGGCCAGGGGCAGGAGGCAGGCGATGAATGCCAACATCGCCGGCCCGCGGCGCAGCTTGAACGAGGGGCGCGCCTGCCAGTTGCCGTGATGGTGGTAACGGGCCTGTCGCCGGGAAAGCCGCTCGATGATGATCACCGTGAAGATGAACGTCAGCAGCAAGGCCGAAAGCTGCGCGGCGGCAACGATGTCGTCGAGGCCGAACCAGGTGCGGAAGATGCCGGTGGTCAGCGTCGGGATGCCGAAGTACTGCACCGTGCCGTAGTCCGCCAGCGTCTCCATGATCGCCAGCGACAGGCCGGCGACGATCGACGGCCGCGCCAGCGGCAGGGCGACGCGCCGGAACATCGCCCAGGGCCCCAGTCCCAGCGAGCGGGCGACGTTCAGCGCGCTGGACGACTGCTCGAGAAAGGCCGCCCGGGTGAGCATGTAGACGTAGGGGTAGAGCACCAGCGTGAGCATCACGACGGCCCCGCCCAGCGAGCGTATTTCCGGGAACGGGTAGTCGCCCACCGACCAGCCGGTCAGCGCGCGCAGGCCCGATTGCACCGGCCCGGCGACGTCCAGCAGCCCGGTGTAGGTGTAGGCGATGATGTAGGCCGGCATCGCCAGGGGCAGCAGTAGCGCCCACTCGAAGAACCGCCGGCCCGGGAATTCGCACACCGACAGCAGCCAGGCCGTGCCGGTGCCGAGAATGAAGGTGCCGAACCCGACACCAATCGCCAGCAGGGCGGAATTGATGACGTAGTCGGCAAGCACCGTGTCGGCCAGGTGCGACCAGGTCGCCTTGTCCGGCCAGAACACGGACGCGACGATCACCGCGAGCGGGATGGCCAGCAGCGCGGTGATCAGAATCATGCCCGTTTTCCACGCAGACAAGCCGCCCGCCCCTGTCGGGACGGCCGGCTTGTCGATCAGGACGTGGGGCTGTGCGTCCTGGCTTACTGCCATCCGGCCCGGTCCATGAGCTTCACGGCATCCGGGTTGAACTCACCCAGTGTCGACAGGTTGAGCTCGTCGGCCTTGAACTCGCCCCACTGGGCCAGCGTTTCGGCGGCGGGCACGCCGGCGCGCACCGGGAACTCGTTGTTGACCTGGGCGTACCACTCCTGGGATGCCTCGGTGGTCAGGAACTCGAGCAATTGCGTGACCGCTTGCGCCTTGTCGCTTGCCGCGACCATGCCGGCCCCGGAGACGTTGACGTGTGCGCCACGGTCGTCCTGGTTCGGCCAGACGAGTCGCACGGCATCGGCGGCTTCGCGGTCGGTGTCGCTGCCATTCTGCATGGCGCCATAGTAATAGGTGTTCGCCACGGCGATATCGCACTCGCCGGCGGCCACGGCGCGGATCTGATCACGATCGCCGCCTTGGGGCTTGCGCGCCATGTTGGCGACCAGGCCCTTGGCCCACTCCTCGGTCCACTCTTCACCGTGCTCGGCGATCATCGAGGCGACCAGCGACTGGTTGTAGACGTTGTCCGAGGAACGGATGCAGATCTTGCCCTTGAATTTCGGATCGGCGAGATCGGCGTAGCTGGTGATCGCACCCTCTTCGACGCGCTCGTTGTGCGTGAAGATCACGCGGGCGCGCTGGGAGAGGCCGAACCACTGGTTGTCGACGTCACGCAGGTTGGCGGGGATGCGATCGCTCAGCGCATCAGACTCGATCGCCTGGAACACGCCGGCTTCCTTGGCACGTTGCAGGTTGCCGGCATCGACGGTGATCAGGATATCCGCCGGGGTGTTGCGGCCTTCATTCTCCAGGCGGGAGAGCAGGGCGCCGGCGTCGGCCGTCAGCAGCTTGACCTCGATGCCGGTCTCGTCGGTGAAGCGATCCAGCAACGGGGCGATCAGGTCTTCCTTGCGCGCGGAGTAGACGTTCAGGGTGGTCGCGCCCTGGTCGGCGGTGGTGTCGCCGTTCTGCTCGGCGTTGTCACTGCAGCCGGCAAGGCCCAGGCCGGCAGTGGCGAGGGCCAGGGCGGCAAACGGGAAAAATCGGGACATGATCGAGACCTCTTGGCTCTTGTCTGAAAGGCAGTTTGGCGAATTGCATCGTCAGGGAAACTCTGTACGAATCCGATGTCGCTCTGCGGGCCTTGAGCCGGGCAGGTGCAAGGCGCTCGTCCGCCGCGGAAGAGTCATTCTCTTTCCAAGGACGACAACGCCGCAGATGCCCGGCTCAAGGCTCGCCCTGCGGGGCTCGGCGAGTCGTCCGTGCTCTGTGTTGCGCCGTCTTGACGTGGCCGCCACCACGCCGGCGACGACACGCCTTGATCACGAACGACTCGACGGGCCAGAGCGGCATCGGATTCGTACAGAGTCTCCCCAACGCGAGCTCACGATAGCCAAGCTTTTTTTGGCTGTCAAATGAGAATCATTCCTAGTCCAACTTCGATTGGTATCTGAGTTTTCCTCTCGGGATTGAGCGCACGAGCCGCGGGCCGCATCGGGGGCATCGCCCGGCATGGGCGGCTTGCGGCGGGCGTACTCAGGGTGCGGTCGGCCCCTTGCTCGCGATTGGCAGGTGGTGATCCCAGTAGGGTTCGCCGGCGAAACGCTGGGCGAGAAAGTCGATAAAGGCCCTTACCCGCGCCGAGAGGTGGCGGGTCTGCGGGTAGACCGCGTAGGCCCCGATCTCCGGCCAGGGCACGTCGGTGAGGATGGGCACCAGCCGTCCCTCGGCGATCGCGCGGTGCAGCAGGAAGGTCGGTTCGATCACGATGCCCGCGCCACGTATCGCCGCCTCGCGCAGGAAATCGCCGTTGTTCACCCGCAGGCGGCGCCGACCATGCACGGGCTGCCAGCGCCCCTGGCTGTCGGTGTAGCCCCAGACGCGCGTTTCCGGGACGTTGCTGTAGATCAGGCAGTCGTGATCGGCGAGATCCGCGGGGTGGTGCGGGGTGCCGAAACGAGCAAGGTAGTCCGGGCTGGCGACGGCGAGGCTGCGGATCGGGGCGAGCCGACGGGCCATCAGGGTGGAGTCCGGCAGGCTCGCCAGCCGGATCCCGAGGTCGTAACCGTCGGCGACCAGATCCACCTCGTTGTCATCGAGATTGAGGTCGAAGTTCACCCCGGGATGGGCGTTCATGAACGCGGTGATCGCCGGTTGCAGGTGCATCAGGCCGAACGAGAGCGGCGCGGCGATGCGCAGCACGCCGGAGAGCTCGCCATGTTCGCGGGTGACCGCCTCCTCCGCCTGGTCGAGATCGGCCAGCAGGCGGGTGGCGCGATGGTAGAACGCCTCGCCCGACGGAGTCAGCGCCAGGTGCCGGGTGGTGCGATGCACCAGCTCCACGCCGAGGTGGTTTTCCAGTTCCCGCAGCCGCCGACTGACCGCCGACTTGGCGATGCCGAGCCGGTCGGCCGCCGCGCTGATCGTGCCGGCATCGGCGATGCAGATGAAGTTCGCCATTGCGGTAAACCGGTCCATGTTGTTCTCTTTTCGGCAACAGTGTTTTCAAGATTAGTGATTTAAAAACCGTCTCGCAACGACCATGCTCCCTCTGCAATCGGAGGCTGCCGTGGAATGGCCGGCGACGTGAGGGGGAGGGCATCGATGCAGTGGCGCAACACGCGATCGGGGTACGGCCTCGTGGCCATCGGCCTTCACTGGCTGGTGGCGGTTGTCGTGATCGGCATGTTCGCGCTGGGCTGGTGGATGGTGGAGCTGACCTATTACGACCCCTGGTATCGCCAGGCCCCGGCCATCCACAAGGCGACCGGCGTGCTGCTGTTCCTGGTGCTCACCGCGCGCCTGCTCTGGCGGTGGCTCAACCCCTCGCCTCGTCCCATCGGCCGACCATGGGAGCGGCGGCTGGCAGGCCTGGTCCATGCCCTGTTCTACCTGCTGCTGTTCGCCCTGATGATTGCCGGCTACCTGATCTCCACCGCCGACGGCAGCGCGATCGACGTGTTCGGGTTGTTCTCGGTGCCCGCCACCATCAGCGACCTGCCCGAACAGGAGGACATTGCCGGGGACGTGCACCGCTGGCTGGCCTGGACCGTGATCGCCCTGGCCGGGTTGCACGCGCTGGCGGCCTTCAAACACCACTTGTTCGACCGGGACGACACCCTGCGCCGGATGCTCCGGCCCGCCGCGACCCGGCGCTGAAGTCCATTTTTTCTGACACGAGGAGATCGACCATGTTGACCCAACGCCTTTCCGCCGCCCTGCTGGCCGGCGCCATCGCCGCGCCCCTCTCGGCGCTTCCCGTCACCGCCCAGGCGGCCGAGTACGTCATCGACACCGAGGGGCAGCACGCCTTTATCGAGTGGCGCATCAACCACATCGGCTTTTCCTGGCTGTACGGCCGCTTCAACGACTTCGAGGGCAGCTTCGAGTACGAGGACGGCCAGATCGAGGATGCCAGCGTCGACGTGACCATCGACATGGCCAGCCTTGATTCCAACCACGCCGAGCGCGACAAGCATCTGCGCGAGGCCGACTTCTTCCACGTGAAGGAATACCCCGAGGCGACCTTCAAGAGCACCGGCATCGAGTCGACCGACGACGGCTTCGTCATCACCGGCGATCTGACCATGCGCGGGGTGACCAAGGAGATCGAGATCGAGGCCGAGAAGATCGGCGAGGGCGACGACCCCTGGGGCGGCTATCGCGCCGGCTTCCACGGCACCACTACGTTGACGCTCAAGGACTTCGGCATCGACTACGACCTGGGGCCGGCGGCGACCACGGCCGAGGTCACGCTGTCGGTGGAGGGTGTGCGTCAGTAGGTCGATGCCCAGGCAAATGCGCCGCGAACACCAAACGCCTCGGCAGATCCTGTCGGGGCGTTTTTAGTTACAACCCGTCAACGTATATATCGCTACCTATATGCGATAGCCTGCAAATTGGACACCCGAATGGCGGGACGCCTGGGCGATTGCCAGAGCCCCGCCCCGCCGGCACAAAGGAACGCCTCGAATGGCATGGATGCATACCACCAGTTCAACGGGGACGATCAGGCGCCCCGGATACCCAGCTACGCCATGGCCGACACAGGAAAGGGTTCTGACCCCTTTTCTCTTATCATGCGGAGTCGCCGAATAACAGCCCACACGAATTTCTTGCTACTGGTTGCAAGTCATTGATTGTGAGAGCCCTTCTGGGGTAGAAGCGACTTGGCCCGGTGACTTATGCAGCGCTTAGGCCGTTTATTTATAGTTAGCACGCACAATACCGAGACATTCGGAGCATATTCAAATTGAAGATTTTTGTTTGCAACAGAACAAATGACTTAGAGGCAACCAACGCAGTTTTGGATGAGCTGCTCTCTGTTGCACGAGACTCCATCGCGGTTTTGAGAGAGACCGAGCATTCCGAAAACTGGAAGGAGAGAGTTGAAAAGCAGTTCAAGGAGGTCGACTTTGTCGTCTTTTTTGTAGGGGAGGATACTTTTAAGAGCGACCCCATGAAGTGGGAGTATGCCAAAGCTAAAGCCATGAACAAACAGATAGTTGGTATAAAGCTACCGTCTGCCTGCGAAGAATCCGTTCTTTTCTGTCAAGGATTTCCTGTCTTTAGGGAACCTGAGAGCTGCTGGGCCTATCTGGAGAAAACGTACCAGGAGGACCGTCAGCTATTGCTTGAGCAGTACAAGATAATGGTCGGGTCAACTGAAAAAGTAACCGATCAAAGAATGCGTGTTAACAACCTGTTTTTTACGGTCACTTCAACAATATTATCTGTTTCCCTTGTGGTTGGTAAGTCTTTTGAATTTTCTGTGGTCGGTGCAATAGGAATGCTAGCCCTTTCAGTCATGGCACTTGTGGTTACTTTTTTATGGGAAAAGCTTGTGCGTTCTTATGGCAAGCTGAACACTGGTAAATTTACTGTTATTGACCAAATAGAAAAGCAGCTTAGAACGAATATGTTCGAGCATGAGTGGAATGTTCTAAAGCAGCAGGTCGGATATGAGTCTAACACTGAAACCGAAGCCACGGTAGTGAGAAGGTTTCGGTGGTTTGTCCTAATGGTAATACTAGTTGAGTCAATATATGTATTTATCCAATCTGATGCCGCTGAACTAATGAATAAAGTTGAGTGGGCATCATTAATGTGCAAAACCGAAGGAGAGTGAAATGACCAAGAGAATATTCACAAGCTTTGCGATTGAAGACGAAAGGATGAGAGACCTATTTGTCGGTCAGGCAAGAGCTGAGCGTGTCCCTTATGAACTTGTGGATATGTCGGTTAAAGAGCCTTGGAGTGACTCGTGGAAGACGCGCTGCCGAACAAAGATAAAGGGCTGCGATGGAGTTGTGGTTCTTGTTACGAAGAATCTCAAACAGGCCGATGGGGCCAGGTGGGAAATAAAGTGCGCAAAAGAGGAAGGGGTTCCTATTATCGGAGTTTGCATTGGTGACGCTACTGCTAATGACGCGCCAATCGAGTTAAATGGTGTCAGGAAGATCACATGGACTTGGGTTGGAATCGCAGGCTTTGTTAACGGCCTTTAAAAGTGCTAACAATCGTCTGCACAGCGACCGATTTTCCGCTGCTTCGCAGCTCCAAATCGGCTCGTGATCCGGGCGTTATATGGATGAGGAGAAAGTAGTGCCAAGGCAGGTCGCCCTAATTGCACGCTGGAATGAGAAGGCTGCCGATTTAGGGACCCGGCTTCTGGCTCTTTCTTGCTTTGATAACAACCGCTTCGTCAATGGTCGAAATGCCATTGAGGACGACTTGAGTTCTTTCGAGTCATTGCGCCTTGATATCACTACCGAAGTTATCGATTTGCTTCACGAGTACTGCTTTATATTGCGTAAGCTAATCGAGAGAGCGGATTGTGTCTCGCAAGCCAGGAAGCTTTACCCGCACCCAGGAAATGGGAATATCATCATCAATAAAGACGGTCCTGATGAGCGAGAAGTATTGCTTTGCCAAAGGGATTTGTGGTGGATTTTAGGCAGAGTTATTCACTCTCAGTCTGTAATGGTGCTGGGAGGGGACACCGATCTTCTTCGGGTATACAGTGATGGCAAAAATCGCAGTTACAGCGATGGTTATTGTTATGTTTCAGTCGAATCGGATTTCGATGAGGGAGTGCGGCATATTCTCCACATTCCTTCTCTGGTCCACATTTTCTTGTTCTCGGCCTTAGCTTCGCAGATAAAAGAAGTAGTACGCGATAACACCATATAACCAAGGTCGGAAAAAGGGGGGGTCAGAACCCTTTAAGACGCTTCTCTGATTTCGCACGCGTTCAACGCAAGTGCTGATTACCAAACCGCATTGGCAGGCGCGCGAGGCACTTTCTCTTGCTTGCCCAAGAGAAAGTGCCCAAAGAGAAGGGCACCCCTCGCCTTGGCCCTATGGGCTTCCCTCCCGTCCGGGATGCCGCGGACGGGTCGGTTCGACGCGACGTCGTGTCGCGGCGAACCTCGGGTCGGCGTCCATGCCGACCCGACCCTGCGGCACCCCGGCCGCTCGGCAAGGGCGAAGGGGGCAGTCGAGCCTGATCACTCGGTGCCATGAACAATTTGGTTTATTCCGCTTATGGCTGGCACGCGCCGTTGGCGCGTTTAGAAACGACCCTCGCGCGCCAGGCGCGGCGCTAGCTCATGGTCACTCCGCGCAACCGGCGTACGAAACGACTCTCACCCGGTAATGGATGCCCACTCGAGTGGCGACTACGCTTGTAAGCGATAGCCGGAGACGTCTTTAACGAATCACCGTCGGAGGCTCCATGACCAATCGCGACGATATCCAAGACCGGGCCGCCGGCGCGATCATGGGCGCCTTCATCGGCGATGCCCTGGGGCTGGGCCCGCACTGGTACTACCACCTCGACGCGTTACGTCGGGACTACGGCGACTGGATCGGCGGTTACACCGGCCCCAAGCCCGGTCGATACCACGAGGGCCTCAAGGCAGGCCAGCTCTCCCAGGCGGGGATCATCCTCGACTTGATGCTGCGTTCACTGGTGGAGGCGAATGGTTACGACGAAGAGGATTTCTGTCGACGTCTGGATGACGACCTCTTCCCAATGCTCGATGGCACCCCGGCCTCGGGTCCTGAAATAAGGGGTCAGAATCCTTTAAAATGCATCGATGGGTTTGCACGCCTTCAACGCTAATTTGGTACGTATTGAAACATTAAAGAGGCGGAAATTGGCCAGCCGACGAAGCCAGCCAGGCTCAACGCAAGTGCCCCACCAACGCGCTCTAAGAGTCCGCCTAAGATTGCGGCCAAGATGCCAAGGATGAAAATTATGAATGGCGCCCACCATACGACCGACCAGCCGTAATAACCTAGATAGGCAAACCCGGTGAGGAGGCCGAGGAAAGAGGAAATGGTGAGCAAAAATCTGAAGCCCTCACTTGCCCCACGGAAGTTCTTGACATGTAGCTGCTGGTAAAAAATAAATACACTGAAGAGGCAATAAAATGCAATTGAAGGCAATGAGAGCGTTTCCATTTGTTCTCCTTGAATGGGGGGCGATTCAGTCAGATATGGCATGCGACTTCTTGAGGGAGCGCAACACTTTTAATAGAGGAAAAGCATTGTGTTTCTAATATAGTCAAAGGCCTTCTTTGCGGTTTCAATTCCGTATGCCGGTGCATTGCATGTTAATGTGATACGCCTGCCTCGTGCGAATGTTGAGCCCATAAACTGCGTAAACCTAACTCTGCTGTCATTGAGGAATAGGTTGTATGATAACTCAACTAATCCGGCGTCTTTTTGACCAATTGCACCCCTCCAGTAACGTTTTATTTCTAAATCATCAAAGGCTCCACTCAATTGCGTTGAAAAGTAGCTTTTTGTGTGGTTGGTGGCTCGGAGTTGATTTAATGCCGCCTCGGAAAGGTTTTTTAGTTCTGCAAATTCTTTAGTAGACAAATTGCACGTCGCATCCGAACCATTATCTGCGGAAAGCAGGACCAAAGTCGTATGTAGTTGAGGTTCGCGCTCAGACCAATTGTCGTGATATCGGAACGATAGCTCTGACTCATCATCTGAAAACACATTATCCGCATAAGATGGTGGCGATAACATGAAAACCAAGATAAATGCAAAGTACTTCATGCTTCACCGCCTTCGGGAGAGGCTTGGTTTCTTCTCTTGATCCGACCTCTTGTTCTGAATATAAACAGAGAAACGATTGCGATAATTGGATGTATGATGACGCCAGCGGCAATCTTTAGACCAATTTCTTCTTGGGTAAAAAGATCCGAAGCTGTGGCATAAATAAGCATATTTGTAGCGATTGAGGATGAGATCCCGACAACGATGGCTGCTAATAGTGCAAGCCAGATGTTTTTAACAAACCTAGCTAGAAGGTAGCCTCCTGCAATATCCAATATGATGCTAAGCATTTGGCAGATCCTCAGTTTCGGTCTTGTGCGACGCGACAGTTTTCAGGTGGATACGTGTTTCCTGGGTTTTCGAAGGCGTGCCGACTCGTTTGATACCTTGAAGAACAACGTAGGCTCTACCTCCGGGCGGGTTCAGTCGGCGGTCGAGGTGTGCTTCCATGTCTTTGGGCTCCTTGCCTTCATGCGTCGTTTGATGGGGCTGGGACCAGCAGTTCGGTTGGCGGGTGGGACACCGATTCCACACGAATAGGACAAAGGGTTCAAGAGAATTTCCAAATCTCCAGGAAAGGGATCAGAACACTTTTCTGCGTGTGTCGGCACGGCGGCGAATGAAGATTTTCGCCCCTTGGCGGCTTGCCTCACGGCCGGCGGGTGGCCGAGGCTCAGCGCGACACGACG